>CATKHE010000268.1 GCA_949747935.1 uncultured Eubacteriales bacterium | reverse complement strand
GCCCAAACCCGGCTCGTGGTCCTTCCGGGCAGGACGGCCGCATTAAGCAGCGGCGAGAACGTAATCGTTATCGTTCTTTAATTTATAAGTGCCCATTTTTAGGGTGTTAGGCGCACCCGCTCGCTATTCCTGCTTCTATGCCCCCGTCGAAACCGGTACGCCCCCTTGTCGTCGCGGGCTTCATATCATTCGCTTCCAGCTGAAGCCGAAAGCTCGCTCATTCCGCCACTCTTCCCCTCCAAACCGCAGGCGCTGGACTGCAATTGTAACCGCCCTGGGGGTGGCAGGGAAACAGCTGAGGCAATGGCCTGAATCATTAAACCCTTTCCGGCTCCGGATAGTCCATGCCGAAGGTATCCACAGTGACCCTCTTCATGACCTGCTTCTGCCGGGGGCGGTCCTGCCAGTCGGTCTTGCTGGAAACAATGGCGTCGGCAGTCTCCATGCCTTCAATCACTCTGCCGAAGGCGGCATAGCCTCCATCCAGATGAGGGGCCTTCTCCACCATGATAAAGAACTGACTGCCAGCGGAATTGGGATCCATCGACCGGGCCATGGACAGCACGCCCCGGCCGTGAATCAAATCGTTCTGGAAGCCGTTCTGCGCAAACTCGCCCTTGATAGAGTAGCCCGGACCACCCATACCGGTGCCCTGGGGACATCCGCCCTGGATCATGAAGCCAGGGATACAGCGGTGAAAGGTCAGACCGTCGTAAAATCCCTTCTGAATTAAGGAAATGAAATTGTTCACACTGTTGGGAGCCACCTCCGGGTAGAGCTCCGCTTTGATCATGGAGCCGTTTTCCATCTCGATGGTGACAATGGGATTTTGCGCCATGGTTATCATCCTTTCCTGGTGGCTTACCGGTTCCGGGTCTTCATCACCCGGTCCATCTCCCGCTTGGCGTCCCGCCGGGCGGATGCCTCCCGCTTATCGTAGAGCTTTTTGCCCTTGGCCAGACCGATTTCCAGCTTCACACGTGGACCCTTGAAATAAATTGACAGAGGAATGAGAGAGTAGCCATCCTGCTTGACGCGGCCAAACAGCCGCATAATCTCCCGCTTGTGCATTAACAGCCGACGGGAACGCCGGGGGTCCTTGTTGAAGATATTCCCCTTCTCATAGGGGCTGATGTGCATGCCCAGAACGGATATCTCTCCGTCCTTAATCAAACAGAAGGAATCTTTTAGATTTACGTTGCCCATTCGGATGGATTTTACCTCAGTGCCCGCCAGCTCAATACCGGTCTCGTATTTCTCCTCAATCAAATAATCGTGATAGGCCTTGCTGTTCTTGGCGACAATCTTCACAGCTTCACCCACGACGGACACCTCCTCTTTCAAAGGGTCAGACCACTATACCACAGGATGCCCAAAAAGGCAAGGGGTAAATCATTGCCGCGCCCATAATTTGGGCAGCTTTGCGTAAAAGTCCCCCTGATCCTCCCACAGCAGGAACAAGCTGCCCCGCTCCACTGACACCAAGGCGCTTTCCCCCAAAAACTGATTGCTCACACCAAGGGGAAAGTCCCCCGTCATGGTGTGCCGCTCCAACGGATATTTCAACCCGGAAAGCGTGACTCCCTTCGCCGTGCCGCTGTTGCAGAAGACCGACAGATACCCGGACATGGACGCCGGAAAAATCACCTGTCCTCCGTCCCGGATGCAGGTGGCCACCGTCTTCTCCCCGGCCAGGAACCCCTGTCCCCCCCGGCAGGCCAGCCAGTCCAGCAGCTGAAGGTTGCCCAGCGTATGCTCCAGGCGTCCGCCTACGCCCCCCAGCAGGACAAAACGGCGGCAGCCCAGCTCCAATCCCTTGCGCAGGGCAAAAATCATGTCGGTATCGTCTTTCTCCGCCGGCAGCTGGATGACATTGGGGTGGCGGGGCTGGTAGCCCAGGGAATCAAAGTCCCCCACGACCATGTCGGGGTTCACCCCGTAAGCCATCAGGGAATCGAAGCCCCGGTCAGCGGCGATGACATAGTCCCCCGGAACAGGATACGGGCGCAGGCTCGGGGTCAGGGACATAGCGCCCACCACATAACAGATACCGCTAATAGATTGCAGCATGGTCGATCATCTCCTGTGAAATTTCGGGCCAGAGCTCGTAACTGCCCGGCGGCAGAAAAATCAGCGCTGTCTCCTCCGGCAGGCCGTAATACTGCCGGAAGCTCTCCGCCCGTTCGGCACTCTGCGGGTTATGCCCCCAGGTATAAAACCAGCGCAGGTCCTCAGTGGGCAGAAGCAGGCTGGTCCGATTTTCCGCCACCGCCTCCCGAATCAGCCGAAGACGCAGGGCGTCACACCCTCCTACCACCTGATAAACCCGTATGTGGAAGACCAGCACCGCCCCCAGCAGAAGGGCGGCGCCCCCGGTGCGCAGCGGATACCACGGAAGCTCCTCGGCCAGGGACAGCCCCACCAGGAGCAGCAGCAGGGCAGTGGAAAAATAGCAGCGGGGCCCATGGCCGTAGACCACCGCGAAGGGCGCCGCCAGCAGGAGCGCCCCCGCCAGCAGGGACAACCGCAGCCAGGCGGTCCGCCGCGCCCCGCCTGGCCAGAGGCAGGCGGCAATCAGAACCACCACAGCCACAGCTCCCCAGGTCCGAAAGGCGGGCCAGGGACACAGCCAGTCTATGCTGTCCCGCTGGGCCTCCGCGCCCAGCCAGGCGCTCCACAGATACACTCCGCAGAACAGACAGCCGGGAATCACCAACATCCAGGCAATCTGCCTGGATGCCGCCAAATAGCGGCGCAGCCGGCTCAGCGCGCCGACGCAGACCAACGCCCACACGGCGGGGTAAAACTCAAAGAGAGAGGGGAGCACCAGGCGAAAATACCGGCTGAAAACGGCGGACAGAATGTGCGCCGCCCCGTCGCTCAGCTCGAACACCAGCTCCCGCACCCCGCCCAGGGTCTGTCCTGTGGTGGCCAGCTCCTGGTACATAGGGTTGTAAAACATCAGAAACAGGCCCAGCAGGGCCCCTGCCAGCATGGACAGCGCCGCTGTCCGTCCCCGTCCCGTTCTCAGACTCCACACCGCCGTCCCGAGAGCCCCGGCGGTGACAAGCACCGTCAGATTTTCGGCGAAGAGCTGGGCCGTGAGGGCCAGGGGGAACAGGGCCGCGGCGGTGAGCCGGCCGCCCCGCCCCTCCATATTCCGCCGCGCCAGCAGGACCAGCAGCAAAACCCACACACCGGATACCACAAAATTCGCAAAGGCGGACACCCAGCCATAGGTCTGCCGCCATGTGACGATGGGCATCGCCATCATCGCGGCGCAGCCCGTCAGGGTAAGGGGAAACCAATTTCTCCGCCTGTCCTGCGGCAGGACCACAAGGGCCGCCAGAAGAGGCAAGAGAAACATGCTTCCTCCCATCACCAGGGTCTTGACCAGTCGGGAGCGAGTCATGGAAATTACAAAAAAGGAGCCCATATAGCGGTTGTTCAGTGCACCTGTCAGCCACCATTCCATCCCTACCGGCAGGCCCCAGTCCCAGTCGTCATGGGTATAGGGGACATTCCAGGCCATCCACAGACAGCAGCCCAGCAAAGCCGTCAGTATCAGCGAGCGAACCGCCCGTCTTGTCTCTCCTGTGAACATGCGCTGCTCCCTCTCTCTTCACTCACGTGCTACAGTTCTGACCACAGCGCCAGCCTTTGGAGGCCGCTGTTTTATCATACCAGAAGCCGGCCGCTTTTTCAAGAAAAAACGGCCTTTTTCGGAAATAATTCCCTCCCGCCTTGACTTTCCGCCCATAACAGCATAGAATAGCCAACGCTGACTTATTTCTCTGCTTTTAAGGGGGCGGACCGCATGTTTCACTATCTGGATAACGCCGCAACAACGCCTGTACGGGCCGAGGCCGCCCAGGCGGCGCTGGAGGCCATGACCGCGGGCTGGGGAAACCCGTCGTCTCAGTACGCTCTGGGGCGGCAGGCGGCG
>CATKHE010000267.1 GCA_949747935.1 uncultured Eubacteriales bacterium | reverse complement strand
TCGCCGGCGGTGTAGTCCAGATACTCCACCTTGACGGCCACGCCGGTCTCGGCGGTGAAGGCGTCGGTCAGCTTCTTGACCTCGTTCTCATCCTTCCAGCTGCCGATGGGGTAGGTCCACAGGGTGATCTCAGAAGCGCCCGCAGGGGTCTGAGGCTCGCTCTGGGAGCCGGTGGGCGTATTGCTCTGGCTGCCGGGGTTGGGAGTGCTGCTCTGACCGCCGGTGGGCTTGTTGCCGCAGGCAGCAAGCGACAAGGCCATGGCCATGGCCAGAGCGGCCGCGATAATTTTCTTCATCTTCATTGCGGTTCCTCCTTAATTTCACAAAATATTCAGGTGCAAGGCTGGGGTCAGTGTGTAAATTATACAGGGGCGGAGATTGCCTGTCAATCAAAATCGAAAAAATTTTTGAAAAACAGGGAAGTTCAGTGGAATATACAAAAATATTTTCGATTTTTGTACACTTTGCCCATTGTGGCATTCGTAATTTCTTGTGAATTGCCTTGACAAACAAAAAAAAACTGCTAGTCTTATTGATATATTATCCAAACAAAATTTAGAAGGGGCGAGAACCATGAAAAAACACATCCTTTGTCTGGGAGATTCCAACACCCATGGCTACTGTGCCGACCCCGCCGACTGCGCCGACGGCGGCATCCGCTTCAACGAGGACGAGCGGTGGACCTGTTTGCTGCAAAAGGCCCTGGGGCCCGGGGGTCTGGTGACGGAGGAGGGCATGTCCGGCCGGACCACCGTCTTCCCTGATCCCCTCCACGAGACCATGGACGCTCTGACGGTGCTTTACTCCCTGCTGAAAAGCCACGAGGTGATCGACCTGCTGGTCATCATGCTGGGCACCAACGACACGAAGGAACGCTTGGGAGCCAACGCCGCCTGCATTGGCATCGGCATGGAACGGCTGGTCCGCAAGGCCCAGAGCGTGGACTGCTGGGGGGAGCACGCCCCCAACATCCTCATCGTCTGCCCGCCCCCTATCCGCCCGGAGATGGAGTCCAACGAGTGCGGCGTGCCCATGGGGAAGGGCTGTCTGGAGAAGTCCCGCGAGCTGCCCCAGTACTATCAAAAGACCGCCCAGCTGGTGGGGGCCCACTATCTGGACGCCAAAGACTGCGAATTCAACCCTGTCGACGGGATGCACCTGACCAAAAAGGGCCATTCCCAGCTGGCGGAGCTGCTGGCGGAGAAGGTGCCGGGGCTGCTGCTTTAACGACTTTGTGGAGGGATACATATGGGATTCTTTGACCGCTTCAAACGCAAAAAGGAACCTGAACCCGCCCCCCGGCAGCCCGAGGAAGCCGCCCCGGGCCTGGGGCCTTCGGCGGATACGGGCGCTGTAATTTTGCTGGGCAGCGATATGGGGCTGGCCGCCGTGACTAAGGCGGTGGAGGAGCGTTTCGGCGCTCATGTCCTGGTCTCCACAGACAGCAGCGCCCCCAACGCCCCCGCCATGACGGTCCGCCTGGAGGGCGTAGAGTTCTTTTGCAGCTATCTGGCCATGCCCCACCCGGCGCAGGTCTACGACCTATCCTCCCTCCAGGAGGGGCTGTTCTCCCCCCAGGAGCGGGAGGAGCTGCTGGCCCACAAGGCCTTTCTGGTGCTGGCCCAGAAGGGCGGCGGGACCACTCTGGCGGAAAAGCGCCGGGTCTGCCGCCTGTTCACCCGGCTGGCCGGGGCGTTAGTCGGGCTGGACGGGGCCGTGGGCGTCTTTCTCGCGGAGGCCGAACTGCTCGTCAGCCGGCGGGTCTATCTCCAGCACGCCGCTATTCTGGAGAAAAACTGGGAGGACCCGGAGTACTTCCCCGTTCCCCTCTGGATCAGCATCCGCAGCGGACAGAAGGGGGAATTCCCCATGGTGGGGACCTGGGGCCTGAAACAGTTCGGCTTTCTGGAGCTGTGGTTCCTGGATGCCAAATCTCCCTGGCCGGAGCTCCATGAGAAGCTGTATCTCATGTCCATGTTCCAGATCACCGGGCGGGAGCTCTATCAAAATATGGATACCATTGAGTTCACGCCGGGAAATCCGTCGGTGTTCAAGGAGCTGAAGGGCGCGCTGTTCATTGTGGGCGGCGGCATCTGACCGGAATAAAAAGCAAGTCTGCCCGCCGGGCAGACTTGTTTTTTATTCTTCCGGCTCCGCGTCCTCCTCCGGGGCCAGCTCCGGGGAATATTTTGCGAAAATCCGCTCGGTAAACAGAGAGACCAGCAGCATGGCTACCGCGGGGACAAACACCACCGGCCACCACCAGGCGGCGCAGAGGACCGCGGCCTGCGCCGTCAGCAGGACCACCACCACCGTGCTGGGCAGATGGACAACGGTCAGCTGGAAGGCGGTGCGGAAGAGGTCCTTCACCTGATGGTCAAACCGCCCCAGCAGGGGAAACAGCCAGCACAGCACCCCCGCCGGCAGCATCAGGACAAAGTACTGTGCCACGTAGAGGATGTAGAGCAGTCCCCCCACCCTTGTCCCGTACCAACGGGCAATGTGGTGGAGCGCCAGCAGCAGGGCCGCCGCCGGGATGAGGAGCAGGGTGGCCTTCACGCCGGTTTTAAAGTTGTCCCGGAAGGAGCGCAGATAATAGCCGAAGGCCCCGCTCTCCCGCCTCCGGACGCACCTGACCACCGTGTAGTACAGCGCCGCCGTAGCCGGGCCGATGGTCACCACCGGCAGGCAGAGAAAAATCCACAGAATCGACAGTCCGCACACGTCCACCAGGGTACTCAGCCAAGCCCATATCCCTTTTTCCGGGTTGAAAAATTCTCCCATAATGCCCTCCCAAAAAACTTCGCCGCCCTCAGGCGGCGAAGCCTCCGAATTCTAAACGCACTTCTGGGTCAGCGCCTTGCCCACCGACTGCCGGTACCGCTCCGCCTGTTCCGGGTCCCTGCGGATAAATTCGCTGAGCAGGACCTCCACCACATAGAGCTGGGCCACCAAGGCCGCCGTGGAGCCGAACTGGAAAGGCTGCTCGTTGGGGCCGCAAAGCAGAACGGTGTCCGCGTAGGCGCTGGCCGGGGAGTTGGGATACCGGGTCACCAGAATCAGCCTCGCGCCCCGGCCGCGGACGATTTCCGCCGCCTCCAGCAGCTCATGGGTGGCGCCGGAGTAGGAGAAATAGAGGACCACGTCCTTCCCGCTCAGGGTGGACAGCGCCACCGTCTGCATGTGGGAATCCTGGATGGTTTTGAACTTGGGGGAGGTGGTGGAAAACTGGGCCCAGGCCGCCAGGGCCACCACCGAGTGGTTGCCCTGGCCCAGGCAGAGCACCTGCTCCGCCCCCCGCAGCAGATCCACCGCCCTGACAACGGCAGTTTCAGAGAGCATGTGATAGGCCTTGCTCAGCTCCTCCTGAACGGTGTGGAGCACCTTGCCCATCACAATGTCCAGGGAATCCTCCGGCAGAATTTCTCCCGCCGGCTGCTCTCCGCTCCCCCCGTCGGGCAGGGACGCCCGGGCCAGCTCCAGCTTGAAGTCGTTGAAGCCGGCCAGCCTCAGCTTCCGGCAGAACAGCGACACCGTGGACACTGCCACCTCACATTCCGCGCTCAGATCGGTGATGCTGATATACTGGGTCTCCTTCCGGTGCTCCAGCACATAGTCGGCAATTTTCCGCTCCGAGCGGGTAAAGGTTTCATACTCCTGAAGCATCAGTGCCACGATGTTTTTTTCCACGCTGTACCTCCATTGGGGAATTTTCCGGGGCAGGGCAGCCCTGCCCCGGCCGCTTACCACGCCAGGATCTCGCCGATCATCTTATCCACCAAAATCATGCTCCGGGGCATATGGAAGGGCCCCTTGAAGGTGCTGCCCTTGGTGCTGGGCTGTGTGGGCAGACCGTCCCGGCGGAGGTAGCCGTACCACTCGCCGAACTCGGGGTCGGCGAAGTGCTCCTTGCAGTAGTCCAGGGTTTTATAAAACCAGTCCAGATACTTCTCCTCTCCTGTGTCCCGGTAGAGCATCATGGAGGCGATCAGAATCTCGTTGTGGGGCCACCACAGCTTCATGTCATGCTCATAGGCCTCGGGGGGCTTGCCCAGGCAGTCGGTAAAGT
>CATKHE010000266.1 GCA_949747935.1 uncultured Eubacteriales bacterium | reverse complement strand
GCCAAGGCGGTGAACTTCGGCATTGTCTACGGCATCTCCCCCTTCTCCCTGTCCCAGGACATCGGCGTCACCGTCCAGGAGGCCAAGGAGTATATGGACCGCTATTTTGCCCACTATTCCGGGGTACGGGCCTATATGGACGGGGTGGTGGAGCAGGCCAGGCAGGCCGGATATGTGTCCACGTTATGGGGTCGGAGACGGTGGATTCCCGAGATTAAGTCCTCCAACTTCAACACCCGGTCTTTCGGGGAGCGGGTGGCCCTCAACGCCCCCATCCAGGGCACCGCCGCCGATATTATCAAATTGGCCATGATTCGAGTGAGAAACCGGCTGAAACAGGAGAATTTGCGGGGAAAACTGGTCCTCCAGGTCCACGACGAACTTATTGTGGAGTGTCCGGAGGATGAAGCCGAGGCCGTGTGCAGGCTGGTGGAGGAGGAGATGGAGAATGTGGCCACCCTGGCTGTCCCCCTTCTTGCCGAGACCCATGCCGGGAAAACCTGGGCGGAGGCCCATTGAACAGGGGAAAGACTGTGACAGAGGAAGCAGAAGACGCCCCGCTCCAGTTTGGGAAAACGTGGCGCCGTCAGTATCCCTCCTGCGTAACGAGCTGGGAGGAAAATCAGGATGTTTTGAGTGCTTTTTACGAATACCCATCTGAGATTCGAAAAATCATATACACGACCAACATCATCGAGGGCCTGAACCGCCAGTTCCGGTACATGCTCGCGGACCGGGCTGCAGGCTGTGCCCTTTCTTTAAGAATATTCCGGCGCGCATACCGCCCCGACCGCCGGGATGATAAGTTAGGAAGGACTTCAGCATACACCTCTGTACTGTTTCCTCTGTACTGTTTCCTCCGCACCGTCTTTTGACTTTGACAAATCTCGCTTACACAGAATTTCACGGAGTGCCTTACGCTTTCACTACTACTCCGAACCTAGAAAGCCCGTATCCGCAAAATCGATGCCTGCGTCCACTCCGGTGTGGTACTTCATGCCGAAATGCCACTCGTTTCCCTTTTTCATCTGGTGTATCTCCGAGCCACGCTTCTTGTCCGCGTTTTTGGTCGAACTGGGTGCGCTGATCAGTGTAGCGTCCACAGGCCTTCCACCCCGCATCGTCTGGTCTGCTCGCTCCCGGTAATAGCTGATCGCGTCGAAAAACAGCTTGCCGATCCTTTTCTCCTCCGGCAGATGCTGGAAGTGTAACAGTGTGGTGGCATCTGGAGCGTCCCGATCAAAGAAGTTGATCTCCATGAATTTGCGCATGGCATCCTACACACCCTCATCGGACAGGTTGAACCAGCACTGCAGCAAATACATTCGCAGCATGGTTTCGATCTTGATAGACAGACGGCCCCACTGCCCATTAGGGTAGTGGGGCACAATCAGAGATATCCATTCGTCCCACGGGATGATCTCTTCCATGATTTCCAGAAATTTTTCCTGTTTTGTTTTCTTTTTCCGGCACCTGTATTCCATATCGCTGAAACTTTTCTGTCTCATTTCCTGCCAATGTCATTAAGCTAAGCCAATACGCTCAAAGTCCCCATTAAAAACGTTGCGTTTTGCTCACTTCCGTGGCTATTCCCAACTTTTTAAGTGGGATTTTTTGACCGAATCTCTTTAACTTAATGACATTGCGTTTTCTTTCCCCTTTTTCCTTGTTTTATCACATCTTTTGCCGTTGGAGGATTAAATCAGTGGTTTTTTAAGTCTCGCACTCGCTTCCCTGCCGCTCCAACGCGGCCAGCTTCAGACAGGTGCAGAAGACCTGCGCGGCCTTTTCCACGTCCTGCAAGGCCGGGAAAGAGGGGGCGATGCGGATATGGCTGTCCTCCGGGTCTCTGCCGCAGGGGTAGGCGGCCCCGGCGCCGGTCATCACCAGTCCGGCCTCTTTGCATAGTTCGACCACCCGCTTCGCGCAGCCAGGGGTGGTGTACAGGCTGATGAAATAGCCTCCTTGGGGGTCGGTCCAGCGGGCGATGCCCAGGGGTCTGATCTGCTTGTCCAGCTCCTTGAGGAACGCGTCGAACCGTGGGCGGAGGATATCGCCATGCTTCTTCATCAACTCCAGGGTGTGGGCCTTGTCTTTGAGGAACCGCACCTGCCGCAGCTGGTTGAGCTTGTCACAGCTGATCATCTGAGCGTCCATCAGCCTGCTCATGTGCTGGATATTGGCCTTGCTGGCCGCCATCACCGCCATACCTGCTCCGGGCAGGGTCATCTTGGAAGTGGAGGCGAACTCAAACACCAGGTCGGGGTTCCCGGCCTCGGCGCAGAGCTTCAAAATATCGGGGAATGGGACATACTCCCCCCGAATCTCGTGAACACAGTAGGCATTGTCCCAGATGACCAGGAAGTCGGGGGCGGCGGGCCGCAGGGCGGCGATGCGGCCGATGACCCGGTCGGAGTAGAGGAAGCCGTCGGGATTGGAGTATTTGGGGACGCACCAGATGCCCTTCACCTGGGGATCCCGGACCAGCCGCTCCACCTCATCCATGTCGGGGCCTTCGCCGCCGCATTTCACAGGGATCAGCTCCATTCCGAAGGACTCTGTGATGCGGAAATGCCGGTCGTATCCGGGAACGGGGCACAGGAACTTTACCGTTCTCTCCTGGGACCAGGGTCTCTCGCTGTGGAGCAGGCCGTTGGACCACGCCTTGGCCACCAGGTCGTACATCATGGTCAGGCTGGAGCCGCCCCCCACAAAGCACTGCTCCGGGGTGGTGTCCAGCATCTCCGCCCAGTACCGCCGGGCACAGGGCATACCAGCCAGCTCACCGTAGTTCCGGGCGTCTACGCCATCGGCCACGCAATCGTCAAAGTCCAGGGCGTTCAGCAGCCCCCGGGACAGCTCCAGCTGCTCCAGGCTGGGCTTCCCTCGGGCCATATTCAGGGACAGGCCTTGCTCCTTCCAGGCCTCGAACTCCGCCTTGACCGCGCTGTACTCAAATTCTTTCATCGCTCAGACAGCTCCTCTCATTTTATCACAGCAGCAGATGGGGGTGTCCCCGCCCGGAAGGGCGGGGACAGGGGGGCGCTCAGTCCTCCACCTCGATCTCGTCGGAGTCGGAGAAGGGCTGGACCCAGTTTTCCGCAGGGGTATAGGGCACCAGGGGCAGCAGCACATAGGAGGGGTGGTTGTTGTCCCGATAGATCTTGTAGCCGGTGGTGGTGCTGGAGGGGATCACATTCATGTTGCCCACCTTGCCTGTCCAGGTCTCGCTGTGGCACTCGTTGGGGCACTGACTGGTGATCTCCAGCTCCAGCCAGTGGCCGGCAGGAATAACAATGCTGGTCTCTTTTGTCAAGTAAAGAGAGCAACTTGCCGGCAGTCGCCGACTGTGGGTTCGATTTCCGCCCCGACTTCAAAAGCCCGCAGGAATTTTGATGT
>CATKHE010000265.1 GCA_949747935.1 uncultured Eubacteriales bacterium | reverse complement strand
GTAGAAAATGTCCTCATTTTGGAGGCGAATGAAGTAGTAAGAGTTGCCCTCAATGACAGCGGTGCGTATCTCAACAACCGTTCCCGCCGCTTTGGTCTGAGGCAGCTGTTCCGTCTGGGTGACGCCTTTGTCCTGGAGCATCTGGATATAGCTCTGCTCACAGGCGGAGACAGAGGTTCCCGTGGCCACGATCTGGTACTGAGCTACGTTGACCATGGCGTAAGTCTTCACCAGATTGGTGGCGTCTTTCAAGGGGATGAAGTAAGTGGGTTCGCCGGAAATATTCAGCAGCAGGGGAAAGGTGGCGGTGTAGCCCAGGTCCTGAACCACGCCTTGGGCGGAAGCCATGGCAGCATACTCAGTGGCACCGGGGGCGGTGTAGAAATGGGTCTCCTTGGTGCGCATGTTGCACAGCAGGAAGCCCAGGTTGGACTGGTCGGCATTGGCGGAGGTGACCCCGGTGTAGGCGTATACGTCGTCGTTCATAGCAATATAGTTGTATCCATCGGTGGTTTTGGTCACGTCCCGCTGACCCAAAACGGAGTTGATAAAGCCGTGGACCAGGGTGCCGTAGTAGTCGTACTGCTGCATGATGAGGTCAGGGACGTAGAGGGTGTCCACCCAGTTGGGGACCTCCTCATGGTAGGCGCTCTCGCCAGTCACAGCGTCTACCAGCACGGCGCCCTGGATGTCCACGCCGCCGAACAGGCCGATGCGCTTGACCACCCGGGGGGCAATCCACCAGGGATGGCCGCTCTCGTCGATCTCAAATTCGGGAGTGGCGAACATCATGGTGGGGTACTGGAAACGCAGGTGACGCATGATATTCCGGTTCAGCGGCTCAGAGAAGGAATATTTCATCCCTTCGGTCAGCCGTACCACCTTGGCCTCCTGAGTCACCATGTCCACCACCACATAGGCGGGCAGGCCGCCGCCCCGGTTGGTGAACCACTTGATCAGGTCGGCGTAGGCGATGGGGGCCACCCGAACGGGCCGGCCCTGGTAGTTGATCTGGGTGGAGTCGTTGGAGTACTCAAACTGGCTGACCATGTCGCTGAGCGTACCCATCTGCCGGTCGCCCAGGTAGTTGGCGGAGGCCCGGTCCAGGGTAGGAATCTCGTTGAAGGAAATTTCAGCGATGTCAGTAGCGAAGCCGCCCGTCTGGACGGTGAGCAGTTCCCGATAGGCGGAGGCCCGGAAGATGGGCATGGAGACGACCTGCCCCACCACGGCCACCGCGACAATGAGGGCGAAGAGGATCAGAACGGGCAGGCAGCTCTTCTTGACGAACTGAAACCACTCTTTCAGTTTCTCCCTGGGGGTGCGCACAACAGAGTATTCACCCTGGTCCAGGGGTTTGGCGGACAGCACAAAAACGCTGATGGTGTACACGAGACACAGCAGAAGCAGGAAGCTGTAAAAGTCGCCGGACTGAGGGTTGATGGCGGGCAGGGACACGTAGAAGTAGACAAAGCCCACCGCCGCCGTAATCAGCAGGCTGACCAGCAGACTGCCTGCCCGGCCCATGGGTTTTCGGTTCTTTTTTTCTTTCAAAATGAAATTCCCCTCTCTGACGTTTGTAGGGGCGGCCTGTGGCCGCCCGGTGATAGCGGAGATGTGCCGTGGGCGGCCAAGGCCGCCTCTATAGTGTTTCCTATAGCATATACTCTTTTACAATAAAAAGCAATGAACAAAGGATTAAATTTAGCTGATTGGCTGAAATGCCGGCGCCGGAGCTGCGGGCGTGGGGGGATCAATACAATGCGGCGAGCTGTCTGTATTCAAAATCCGGCTGGGCGGCAAGAAAAATATCATGTGTGATACTCTGTTCCGGAGAAACATGCAATAAATTGAGGATATGCAGCTGGTAATACCATGTTCCACTGTCATAGTCCGTTCCGCGCTCATTCCAGATGATCCTTCCATATTGACCGGGCCGGAGGATAAAGGCGGTCTCATTCAAACAGTCTTTGCAGTACAGCGGAGAGCCCGGGTTTTGAAAGTCCTGATTGCGCCCACGGCGATAAGGCATCCCGCTGCGGTGCTCG
>CATKHE010000264.1 GCA_949747935.1 uncultured Eubacteriales bacterium | reverse complement strand
CTGACTGGGAGGACAGGGAGCCGTTGGCCAGCACCATGCCGTTCCGCCCGCCGGGGGCCAGGAGGACGACCAGGGGATGGAGCCAGGCGAAGTTGGCGTTGCCCGACGGAGGCTTCCCGTACTGCCACCGGGGGTCGTCCCCCAGCTTGTCCGCCCCCCAGTCAGAGAGGTTGAAGGGGGGATTGGCCATCACAAAGTCGGCCCGCAGGGTGGGGTGGCAGTCGTTGAAGAAGGTGTCGGCGTTGAAGCGGCCCAGGTCAGCGTCAATGCCCCGGATTGCCAGGTTCATCTGGGCCAATTTCCAAGTGGTGGGGTTGGAATCTTGGCCATAGACCGAAATCTGGTTGATGTTTCCACTGTGGTTTTCAATAAACCTCATGGATTGGACGAACATACCGCCGCTGCCGCAGCAGGGATCATAGACCCGTCCATTGAAAGGCTGGAGCACCTCTACCAGTGTTTTTACCACACATTCCGGTGTGAAAAACTCGCCGGCCAGTTTCCCCTCCTGTTCGGCAAACTTTCGCAGACAGTATTGATAGGCATTCCCCAAAATGTCCTTGCTACTTCCATGCTCAATCATCTTGATATTGGTGAACAGGTCCACCACATCTCCCGCCGCCGCTTGTCCAGTTCAGGCCGGGCGAAATTTTTGGGGAGGATGTCCTTCAGCCGGGGATTCTCTTTCTCGATACTCCGCATGGCATCGTCAATGGCAATTCCCACGGACTGGGTATGGGCCGCCTTGGAGATCACATTCCATCGGGCATTGGCCGGAACAAAGAAGATGCCCTCGGAGGTGTACTCGTCTACGTCCTCCTCAAAACCCTCGCCCTCTTCCACCAGCGTTTGATATTTCTCCTCAAAGCGATCTGAGATGTACTTTAGAAAGATCAGGCCCAGCACAACCGTTTTATATTCGGACGCGTCCATATTCCCCCGCAGGACGCAGGCGGCATCCCAGATTTGCTTCTCAAAGCCGATACTGCCGGTATTTTGACTCGCCATATTTATATACGCTCCCTTTTCGCTGCAATTTCCTATATTTTAGCATATCCCGCCCCCCTCCGCAAGAATATCTGTACTTTAAGAAATGAATGTCAAATCATACAATCAGACAAATTTCACTTGTTTCTTTTATTAGTTCAATGTATAATCCAGAAAGTGAAGTAAAAAGTCAAATCCGATTCAAGAAAGTAAAATAGAATCTTAAGAAGTGAAGATAGAACTCAAACAATTTGACTTCCTTTTAAGAAACTGAGGTGATACTAATGATGCCAGTTGAGTTAGAGAACCTGATCGACCATGTACAGGCACTGAGGGCGGAGACTCAGACGCTGGAACTGAAAGCCGCCGCCCAGGGCTGTCCCACCCGTCTTTATGACACGCTGTCCAGCTTCTCCAACCAGGACGAGGGCGGCACAATCCTGTTCGGCGTGGATGAACAGAACGGTTTCACTCCGGTGGGCGTCTATGATGCCCAGGATCTGATGAAGCATGTAACAGAACAGTGCGGCCAGATGACGCCGGTCATCCGTCCAGTGTTCACAACGCTGCTGAAAGATGGGAAAGCCTTTGTGTCGGCGGAAATTCCCGGTATTGACGTGGCGGACCGCCCCTGCTTTTACGCTGGGAAAGGCCGCTTGAAGGGTTCTTATGTCCGGGCAGGCGATGCCGACCAGCCTATGACGGAGTATGAAATCTACAGCTACGAGGCATTCCGCCGCAAGTATCAGGATGACATCCGCCCAGTGGAACAAGCTGGCTGGAGCACCCTGAACAAGGACAGTCTGGAGCTCTATCTCAGTAAACTCAAGGCCGGCCGACCCAACCTGTCCAAGCTAAAAACGGAGGAAATCTGTGAGCTGGTTGGCCTGACTCGGGAGGGCATTCCAACCTTGGCCGCTGTTCTGCTGTTCAGTCTCTTCTCCCAGGGATATTTTCCCCAACTGTGCGTCACCGCGATTTCCGTCCCTGGAACAGAGGTCGGGCAACTCGGCCCGGAGGGGGAGCGGTTTCTGGATAACCGGCGCATTGAGGGAACCCTGACAGAAATGCTGGAGGATGCCCTGGCCTTTGTCCGAAAAAACATCAAAATCAAAACCATCATTGACACCGAAACCGGCAAGCGGGCCGATCGGGAGGACTACCCCCTGACCGCCGTCCGGGAGGCTGTTTTGAACGCCCTGATCCACCGGGACTACAGTCTCCACACCGAGGGGATGCCCATCCAGATCCTGCTGTTTGAGGACCGCCTTGAGATAAAAAGCCCCGGTGGACTGTACGGCAGGCTTCGGCTGGATCAGCTTGGAAAGGTTCAGCCGGACACCCGGAATCCAGTTCTGGCTGTGGCTATGGAGGTATTAGGGGAAACAGAAAACCGCTACTCTGGCATTCCCACTATGCGCCGGGAGCTGGCGCAGGCTGGACTGCCGGAGCCGGAGTTCCGGGATGAGCGGGGGACCTTTGTGGTCTGCTTCCAAAAGGCTATAGAAACACCTCGGCTAAAAAACATAGAACCATTTACAGACTGGAATGCCAGTACACCAGAGAAAGAGCTGTTGCGCTTTTGTACCGTTCCCCGGAGTCGTCAGGAGATTGCAAAGTTCCTTGGGATTAAGTCTGTTCCTTATGCGGTCACAACCTATGTCACACCGCTGGTGGAAAAAGGACTTCTCACACTATCTATGCCGGAGAAGCCCAGAAGTCCCAAGCAGAGATACACCGCAATACCACTTCAATAGTAAAAAGGAGCTTCCCGCCGTTGTGGGAAGCTCCTCAAATATTTAGAGATATAAACCTACCCGATATGTAACGGTGACCTGATGTCCTATCGCTGTCCGGTCCGCTCTCTCAAACCTCGCGGTTCTTACGGGTATCATCTTCTTGACCATCTGGCCGCCCACGGAACCGGCCTCACGGCTGGTCAGGTCGCCATTGTAGCCATCCTTCAGGTTGACGCCCACCTCCCTTGGTGTACCCACACCAACTTGAGCGTCTGAAACCCGTTGCGGCGCAAGGGTTTCAAAAATCTCAAAAATCGGGGGCCTTGGTGTTCCTTCTCCATCTTAAGCGGAAATCTCCGTCGTTTCGTCCAAATTCGGTGCTTGTTCTTCGTCCAAATCGCCGATGAACTTGTAGAAGATACGGACGGATTGGCGGTATGGGTCTGTGCTTCTGGCCCCTCGCGGCCTGCCGTCCTCATACTCCTTGGGACCCACCTCGATACGCTCCACGAAGGTCAGCAGGGTATCCCGGTCCAAGGTTTCCAGATGGACATACTGTTTTGTCAAGGCGAAGAACTTCGCAAACCGCTCCTCCGTCTCCACCACCTGGGCGGGGGCTTGCAGGCTGTCCAGCAGGGCTTTCAGTTCCCCGGATTCCCGCTCCAGATCGTCAATCATCCGATCCAGGCGGTCATCATCCAGCCGTCCCTCGCCGTTGTCGTTGTAGAGCTTGGTGACGATCTTGTCGATAGCCGCCAGCCGGGCCTCCGCTTTCTCCCGCCGGAGCTTTTTCGTCTCCAGGCTCTCCTCGCTGAACCGGCGGCGGATCACTTCGTTGACCAAAGCAGTCATCTCAGCCTCGTCCATGGAGATCAGGCTGTTCAAATCCTGCCGCACCAGCTCCACCAAGTCGGCATAGCGGATGCGTACCCCCTCGCAGGGTTCGGCGATGTCCTGGCGCTGGTGGGTGCAGGAGAGATACCAGTACTTTTCCCGCTCCCCCTTGTACACCGTACCGCAGGAGCACAGGGCGTGCCCGCATTTTGCGCACACCGCCACGCCGCCGAAGATGCTCTTCCGCACATGGTCATAGGCCCGGTAGTCCCGGCTGCCCCGTCCAAGGTTCTCTTGGGCCCGCTGGAACAGAGCCTCATCCACCAGCGGCGGGTGGGTATCCTCAGTCACCGCCCAGTTGTCCCTGGGAACAGCCACCTTCTTCTTGGACTTGACGCTGACCTTTTTGCTCCTGCCCAGCAGGGTGTGGCCTAGGTACACCGGATTTTTCAGGATGCGTTTCACCGTGGTGTAGTTCCACACATCTGAGGCCCGGGCCGCCCCCTCCTCGCTGAACTCGTCCCGGTACAACACCCGGTATTTCAGCGGTGGGATGATGCCATCGGCGTTCAGGTCCAGGGCGATCTTCCGGGAG
>CATKHE010000263.1 GCA_949747935.1 uncultured Eubacteriales bacterium | reverse complement strand
GCAGTTTCCCGTCCTGCCCAACGAGGCGCTTGGGCCGCTGGAGCAGAAATACTCCTTCGAGGTCTGGGAGAAGGTGGACGAATCCCACACCGCCGTCCGCTTCTGTACCAGCTGGTCCACCACAGACGAGGACGTGGACGCGCTGATTTCCGACATCCAGAGACTGTAATGCTGAAGGGCGGCCGCAGGTCGCCCTTTTTTAAAAAACTTTAAGAAATTTTCCCTGATTTCGTAAGAAATCGCTGTTATACTGTCCTCAACATTTGGGAGGCGATTGCGATGAAACGAACCTTATCCCTGTTGTTGCTCTTGGTACTGCCGCTGTCTGGGTGCGGCAATAAAACAGGGGAGAGCCTGGCCACTGGACAGGACGCCGAGACCATCGTCCGGGGGGTGCTGGCCTCTCTGGATGAAAATGAGGAGACGGATGCCCTCACCTGGTATCTGGAACCCGGCGATGTGGGCGGCTATGTGACCGACTACTACAAGCTGGAGGACCTGAACTGGCTGGACGGAGCGGTTGTCCGCATGGAGGGCGCCCGGGCCTTCGAGGTGGCGGTGCTATTGGTGGACAAATGGGATGTGGAGACGGTGACCGAAGCCCTTCAGCAGTATCTGTTGGACCGGAAGGGCGCCTTTACCGGCTACCTCCCTGACCAGGTGGATTTGATTGACAACGCCCTCATCCTCACCAAGGGACAATGGGCGGCCCTCCTTGTCTGTGCGGACCCGAATCAGGCCAGTTCCGCCTTTGAGAGCTGCTTCGGTGAGGGGATCAATGCGGTGGGCGTTCCGACCGTTCTGGGCCCGGACGAAGAGGACCTGCGGCCCAACGGTCGGATCATCTATAAGGACCCCGGCAAGGACGATATGACCCTCTTTGACAATTCGGCCATTCTGTCCGCCTGGAGGAGCGGGGACAGTTCCGGCCTGTCCAAAGAGGACAAGGCAGTGCTGGACGCGGCAACGAAGGTATTTGAGGAGCAGATCACCCCAGACATGAGCGACTATGACAAGGAAGCGGTCCTCTACCTCTGGCTGGTCACCCATGTGGACTACGACCAGTCCCACTATGAGAAACAGGGCGCGCCCCGGACCTCCTACGAGCCCTACGGTCCGCTGATTGAGGGCAAGGGGGTCTGCCTGGGTTACGCCGAGACCTTTCGCCTGCTGATGGATATGGCCGGCGTCGAGTGCATCACCGTCACCGGGGCGGGGTTCCAAAACCGGGAGAACCACGCCTGGAACATGGTGCGGCTCAACGGTGAGTGGTACTGCGTGGACCCCACCTGGGACCAAGATGACTCCATAAGGGATTTTCAGGACTTTCAGGAGGTCGGGCTGGACCAATATTTTACCTATTTCAATGTTACCAGCAACTTTATGGCCCTTACCAACCACCAGTGGGACTATGACAACACCCCTGAGGCCACTGCGGAGGACTATGGCCGCCCATAGAAGTAAAAGACGGACCTCCGGCTGGGGGTCCGTCTTTCTGTATCAATCCTTTTCCTTCATCAGCAGGTACATGACCGCTTTCTGGGCGTGGAGGCGATTCTCCGCCTCGTCAAAAATTTCGTCCGCGTGGGCCTCAAAGACCTCAGCGGTGATCTCCTCCCCCCGGTGGGCGGGCAGGCAGTGCTGCACCATACAGCCCTCGTTGGCCAGGGCCATCAGCTCAGAATTGATCTGGTAGCCCTGGAAGGCCTGTACCCGGACGGCCTTCTCCTCCTCTTGCCCCATAGAGGCCCACACGTCGGTGACGATCACGTCGGCCCCTGCGGCTGCCTCCTGTGGGGTGCGGAAGAAGGAAAAGCGATGCTCCGGGCCGCTCCGGGCGAAATCCAGTACCCGGGGGTCGGGGTCATAGCCCTCGGGGCAGGCCGCAGACACCTCCATCCCCATTTTCAGGCCGCCCACAATCAGGGAGTTGGCCATATTGTTGCCGTCTCCGATGTAGCACATTTTCAGCCCTTCCAGCACCGCCTTGTGCTCCCGGATGGTGAGCAGGTCAGCCAGCACCTGACAGGGGTGACAGAAGTCGGTCAGGCCGTTGATCACCGGGATTGTAGTATACCGGGCCAGCTCCTCCACCTCGTCCTGTCCAAAGGTGCGGATCATAATGCCGTCGCAGTACCGGTCCAGCACCCGGGCGGTGTCCTCGACGGGCTCTCCCCGGCCGATCTGACTCTCCTTGCCGGACAGGAACAGGGCGTGTCCCCCCAGCTGAAACATTCCGGTCTCAAAAGACACCCGGGTCCGGGTGGAGTTCTTCTCAAAAATCATAGCCAGGGTCTTGCCCTTCAGGTAGTCCTTGTGAATGTTGTGCTTGGTCTCGTATTTCAGCTGGTCCGCCGTGTTCAGGATGGTGACAATGTCCTCCCTGGACAGGTCTAAAAGCTTTAACAGGTCTTTTTTCATCGCAGCGTCTCCTTGATGATGGACAGGCCCTTGTCCATCTCCTCTTTTGTGATCACCAGTGGGGGAAGGAACCGCAGGCCAGGGCCGGCGGTGAGGACCAGCAGGCCGTTTTCAATCAGTCTGCCGGCCAGCTCCCGGTTGGTCCAGCCCTCCCTGACCTCAATGCCGACCATTAGGCCCAGCCCCCGGGTCCCGCCCAGACAGGGCAGGTCCATCTCCTCCACACCCCGGCGGATATAGTCCCCCTTCTCCTTCACCTGGACCAGAAAATCCTCGTCCATCCGGTCCAGCACATAGCAGGCCGCCGCCGCGGCTACCGGATTGCCCCCGAAGGTGGTGCCGTGTGTACCAGGAGAAAAGACATCCTTGCACTTCTCCCCCGCCATCACACCACCGAAAGGCAGACCGTTGGCAATCCCCTTGGCGAAAGAAACGGCGTCGGGCTCCACCCCGTACTGCTGGAAGGCAAACAGGGTTCCCGTGCGGCCCACGCCGGTCTGGACCTCGTCGACCAGCAGAAGCCAATCCCGCTTGGCGCACAGATCTGCCGCTTTTTGGACAAACTCCCGCTCCAGCGGCAGAACGCCCCCCTCCCCCTGGACCAGCTCCGCCATGGCAGCGCAGACGTCGTGGCCGGCCACCGCCTCCACGCTGTCCATATCATTAGCATCGGCATAGCGGAACCCCTCGGTAAAGGGGAAGAAATAGTTGTGGAATTTGTCCTGACCGGTGGCGGACAGGGTGGTAATGGTGCGGCCGTGGAAGGAATTGCGGAGGGTAATTACCGTTCCCCGGCCCTTGCCATATTTGTCAAAGGACCACTTTCGGGCCAGCTTAATCATGGCCTCGTTGGCCTCCGCCCCGGAGTTGGAGAACATAACATTGCACATCCCGGTACGCTGGCACAGCCTCCGCGCCGCCTGTGGGTAAGGCTCGGAGTAAAACAGATTGGAGATGTGAGCCAGCCTGGCCGCCTGATCTGTAACCGCCTTCAGCCAGCCCTCGTCGCCATGACCCAGGGAGGTCACGCCGATTCCGGCTGTGAAGTCAATATACTCCTTCCCCTCCATATCCCAGAGGGTGGCCCCCTGACCGCGCTCCAGGGCCACCGGGAAGCGTCCATAGGAGTGCATCACATACTGCTCGTCCAGACTTTTTATTTCTTCAAAGGTCATGGGAAAACCTCCTTAATTTTCATGTACAGGAGCAGACCGGCCGCTCAATTCGTCAGCATAGTGCCAATTCCGGCGTCGGTGAGCAGTTCCATCAGCAGGGAGTGCTCCACTCGTCCATCCAGAATGACAGCGGACTCGACTCCGGAACGGACGCTCTCTACACAGCAGTCCACCTTGGGAATCATTCCCCCGGAAATGATCCCCTCCCGCACCAGGGCGGGGACAGAGGACAGCTGGAGCTCCGAAATCAGGGTGGACTCGTCCTCTGGGTCTCGGAGAAGCCCCCGGACGTCGGTCAGCAGAATCAGCTTCTCCGCCCCCAGCGCCACAGCCAGCTTAGCGGCGGCAGTATCTGCGTTGACGTTATAGGACACCTCAGCGTCCACCCCCTGGGCCACAGTGGCCACCACCGGGATATAGCCGCCGTCCAGCGCCCCGGTGACCGGAGCGGCGTCCACCTTGGTGATATCCCCCACCAGACCGTATTTTTCATTCAGCGCCTTGGCCTGGAACAGTCCGCCGTCCAGACCGCACAGACCCAAAGCCCGGCCGCCCAGGCGGTTCAGGGTGGCCACCAGGTCCTTGTTCACCCGGCCGCACAGCACCTGCTGGACCACGTCCATGGTGGCCTTGTCGGTGTACCGCAGGCCGTCCACAAAGCGGGACTCG
>CATKHE010000262.1 GCA_949747935.1 uncultured Eubacteriales bacterium | reverse complement strand
GTGATGGTGGACGGCCGTGACCGCCGCAGCCCTGTGAAGGTCATCTCCTTCACCACGCCGGACAACAGCGTACCCGCCTTCGCTCAGGGCTACCCCTACATGTCCCTGATTACCGACAGCATGGCTCAGGTCACCGTCATGCCCACCAAGACCTGTAAGCTGTACTACGCCGTGCTGCCCAAGGGCGCGATGGCCCCCACCGTGAATGACATGCGCTCCGCTTCCGTGGTCGGAAACCTGGGCTACGGCATTGTGGACGTGGTGAAGAACACCGAGCGGGTCATCAACGTCAGCAGCCGCCTGGAGGAGTTGAAGGACTACACCCTGTACCTGTGGCTCACCGACGCCGACGGCGCCAACAGCTCCGCGATCATCCCCGTGCAGTTCCGCACGGTGGACATGACGCCGCCGAGGTTTGTCATCGCTCCCCACGAATCCGGACCGGTCCAGGCCACCTCCGTGCCCCTGTCCGCCGCCCTGAACGAGGCGGGCATCATCTACTGGGCTGTGGTGGCGGAGGGCGACGTCTACCCCAAGTACAACCCCCAGAACCCGGACGACAATGAGACGATCAACGGGAACCAGCAGGCCAAGCTGGACAGCGACTATGCCAAGCTCCAGGTGAGCACCGGCATGAACGCCCTGCGCAGCGGCCGGGTGAACGCCCAGGCCAACACCGAGGTGGCCCTGAACATCACCGGCCTCCAGGCGGAGAAGTCCTACGACCTGTACTATGTGGCCCGTGACACCGCCGGGAACTACTCCGTCAAGGTGGAGAAGATCACCATCCATACCCTGGACAATTCCAGGCCGGTGGCCCGGCAGTACTTCTCCGACTACTCCGGCCAGGACAACACCCAGAATCCCATGCCCAACACCGACATCATTCTGGAGTTCAGCGAGTCGGTCCGCTCCTTTGTGGACGTGGCTAACGAGGACGGGACGGTCAGCGACAAGCAGAGCTGGAAGGACCTGTACGACAGCGTGACGGCGGACAACAACCCCCTGGCCAAGGCCCTTCAGGACTGCGTCATGCTGTATCAGGACACCGGAAACGGCCGGCCCGCCCCGGTGAAGCACAAGTACGACCCCAAGGACACCAGCGACGACTGGGTGATCGACTTCACCCAGGCCCGGGTGGAGATGGACAGCGGCAAAATGCTGCTCACCTTCCCCAAGGACAGCCTGAAGCTGGCCAGCGGCGGGACCTACTACTTCCGGCTGAGCAATATCAAGGACACCTCCAACGCCGGCAACGAGATCATGCCCAACCCGGTCACCTACGTCAACATGGCGGACGGCGGGCACAAGATCCCCCGGTTTACCACCGTCTTCGCCCAGGTGAGCTTAAATAACCTGAATCTGGGCGCGGCGGACGCGCCGGTGAAGGACGGAAAAGCGGTCAATCTGGACCTGACCTTCCGCATGTCCCCCCAGTCCACCGAGCGGGTGCACGAGCGCAACAGCTACGACCTCTATCTGTGGTCTGACACCATTCTGAAATATAACCTGTATTACCGGATTGTGAAGGAGGATGAGCCGGTCACAGCCACGGTGGACAAGAAATACTGGCTGGGCGACGACAGCAACAAGACCGGGACCCCCGACGGCAAGGGCTGGCTTTACCTGGGCGCCAGCGGCGAGGTCAACCCCCAGAACGGCGAGATGGCGGGCAAGTCGCTGAACGGCGACTTCAACGGTCTGAAAGACAAGACCTTCCCGCCGCTGAAAAACCTGGGTGAGGAGTATGACTACGAGTTTGTCATCGAGCTGACCGAGATGGAGGGCAGCGCCGTGCGGGAGACCTGGAACGGTCAGGTGTACTTCGACATCTACGCCGCCGCCGGCGTGTCCAGCACACTGGTCACGCTGAGCCGCGGCCTGAACAAGGACCGGTGGGAGGAGTATAAGGCCCTGGGCCTGAACAACGGCGGCATTGTCTCCATCGGCATCTCCCCCCAGGACAACGACTACCTGCGCATCCGCCAGCTGTTTACCGACACCAAGCTGCCCGAGTTCACCAAGACCTACCCCAGCTTCGCAGAGACCGACATCGGCGACACCTTCGCCACCATCCGGCTGAATATGGACCGGGCGGGCAAAATCTACTACGTGGTCGCCCCTGTGGGGCAGATCACCACCACCGTTTCGGATGGGAACGCAGAGTATTCCGACAAGGCCGCCTGGGACTGGACCGGAATGGCCAGCGGCGGCAAGGGCGGCAAGCCCAACCTGGCGGACATGGGCTATACCGTCTCCTCCCCCTCCAAGCTGAGCATCTACCGGCGGACGGAGTACAGCGGAAACTCCCTGATTCAGACCGGCGTTGTGTCTTATCCCGGCGGCGGCAACACCTATGAGCTGGTGCTGAACGCCAGCACAAAACAGAGCCTTCAGCCCAATACAGAATATTTCGCCTACTTTGTGGTGCAGGGCACAGCCCAGGAGTACTCCGACGTCTACTGCTACAAGTTCAAGACCACCACGGTCAACCGCCCCAAGATCATGCTGGACGAGGCCGGCGGCGGCTTGGTCAACGTGAATACCACCAACGTCCCCGGCGACCTGGACTATGTGATCTATACCTCCGCCAACCTGAATCTGGTGGCGAGCTTGAAGAGGCCCCTCAAGGGCAACAACGCCAAGGTCCTCCCCACCGCCTATGAGGACTATACAGTGCTTGACGCCATACTCAACACCTACTACGATTCCAACGCCCGGGCGGGCAACAAGGTGGCAGACGCCTATTTTGCCCCCGCCGGTTCAGACGGCTACTCCGTATTTGACATCTATGCCGACGACTCCATTAAGGCGATTGTCAAGACGCTGATTCAGCAGCGGAACCAGAACACTCCCACAGGCGGCGGAAACGATGTGATGACCGAGGCAAATACCCCCATCTATATCAACGACCGGAATATCAAGGATATGATTAAGAACACCCCCTACGCCATCCTTGTGGTAGGCCGGCACCCCTCCAGTGACGAGGGCCTCACTGCCAGCTACACCTTTAAGGGAATCGGCGGAGTGATTATTCCCGACCAGGATCCACCCAACGCTACGGAGGACTCCGCCGCGTCCGTCTGGGAAGGCACAGCCAAGGGGACCTATTCCGGAACGGTGACCGTCCGGTTCGACAAGGAGCTGTACTGGGTTAAGGACCGAAATTCCAAGACCGCGCTGGAGGTCCACCAGAACTGCGCCACCAGCTGCGACAAGGATACAAGCATTGATATCATTAACTATGTGTCCAAGGCGGGGGTTACCGTTGCAAACGCGGAGACCATCAACCATGTGACCAACGTGCTGAGCTTCAGCTATACAGACATGCGGCCCGGACAGAGCTTCTCCTTTGTAAACCAGGGTATGCTGTGTAACTACGACCGGGTTCCCACAACCAACCAGCTGATCTGTACCCTGAAGGACGACACTACCGCCACCGGGGTGATCGGCTCGATCAAGGGCGTGTATATGGAAATCACCTGGGGCGGAGAGCGCGTCGCGATTTCTCCGGTTATCCCCGCCACTACCCCCTGATTCTCCCAGCGGGAGCGGGCTCCGGCTCGCTCCCGCCGGACCATTTCCAAACCTTGAGCTGAAAAAGGAGTGTTTAATATGCGAAAGACCTTCCTGACCCGGCGCTGTCTGTCTCTGCTTCTGGCTCTGACCATGTGCCTGCCCATGTGCCTGTCCATGGTCCCCGCGGCCGACGCGGCGGATACAGGACCCAGTATCAAGCTGAACGAGACCGAGTTGATTTTTCACAATCATGAGGGATATCAGGAAACTGGCAGCTTAGGAGCCACCGCGAGAAAATCAGATGGAACTTCTGTAATAAGTACCGAAATAACATGGACCTCCCAGAACCCGGCGATCGCCACAGTGGATCCAACGGGCGGCGTGACCGGAGTTGGAATGGGAGTGACCACGATCACCGGCTCGTTTGAGGACATCGACGGCCAGACCTATTCAGCGGCCTGTACAGTTAAGGTGTATGTGGTTGACCATATCAAAGTGGATATTGACGAGCTCAGGCTGAAGGTGGGAGAGAAGAAAAAGCCGGGGATTACCTTTACCGTCTACCATACCCTGGATGGAGTGACTTTGGAGGAGCGGACGTCAAAAAACGAGCCTCTGACGCCCACGAATTGGAGCGTATCGAATTATCAAGTGGCGGATGTCGATGCTTACGGCAATGTGACCGGACAGGCTCCGGGAGAATGTGACATCACGTTCAAGGTGAAGTATTTTGGAAAGGAAGCGACGGCGAGGGGAAAGGTCTATGTTGAGGCCCAGCCCCCGGCTCTCACCGCGCTGACGGTCACGCTGACCTCCAGCGTGACCATGACCAAGGGGAGCGACAGGCAGCTGACCGCCACCGTGACCCCCACTCCTGCCAACGCGGACATCAGCGCGATCACTTACGACTGGCAGACCGGCAGCGGCGGCGTGGCAGCCGTTTCCGGCAGCGGAAGCACGGCCACTGTGACCGCCGTGGGGAAGGGCTCCACCAACGTCACAGTTACCGCCCGGTGCGGGGGGGTGACCTCCAACACGGCCGCCTGCGCCGTCACGGTGGAGGAGCAGATGACGGGCCTCAGGCTGTCGCCCACCGGGCCGCTCACCCTGGAGAAGGGCAACTCCCAGCAGGTCAAGGCCATCGGGAATTCAGGCACCGGAACGGAGTCGGATATGACCTCTGAGGCGGTGTGGACCAGCTCCGACGAGAGCGTTGTCACCGTGACCCGGGGCTCCGTCTACGCCCGGGGTCCCGGCGAGGCGAAAATTACAGCTGTTGTGGGCACTGGGAGCAACCGGAAGGAGGCCAGCCTCCAGGTGGAGGTCAGCGGCGTGGTCCTGCGGGAGACGGTGGACGGCGTGGATCAGGTCTGCACCACCATTAAGCTGGAGGAGAACGACAGCGTGGAGGCCCCGCGGACCGACCTCTACGGCGCGGCCAAGGGGAAGACGGTGAGCTGGCAGTCGCTGAACACCGACGTGGCCGAATACAGCGGCAGCCGGATCGTGGGCCGGGGACCCGGCAAGACCACCCTCACCGC
>CATKHE010000261.1 GCA_949747935.1 uncultured Eubacteriales bacterium | reverse complement strand
GTGGAACGGGGGTTTTTGGAGGTGGTCTTCTGGTCGATGGAGATGGCCGGGGACAGGCCGTCAATGTAGTCCACATCCGGCTTCTCCATCTGCCCCAGGAACATCCGGGCGTAGGAGGACAGAGACTCCACATACCGCCGCTGGCCCTCGGCGTAGATGGTGTCAAAGGCCAGGGAGGACTTTCCGCTCCCCGACAGGCCTGTGAGCACCACCAGCTTGTCCCGGGGGATTTTAACGTCAATGTTTTTCAGGTTGTTCACCCGCGCGCCCTTGACAGTGATGTGTGTGTGCATGGTTTTGGTCTCCTTGTTGGAAAGATAAGTTTGATTTCGGTCAGACGGGGGCCAGGAACCTCAAGGGCTGGAACACCAGATAGAGGACACAGCACAGCACCACCAGTCCCTCCCAGACCACCCCCAGGGTGAGCAGGAGCTTGACCAAGACCAGCCCCAGGTGCTTCCAGCCCCGGAAGCTGTCGATGTAGGGCCAGGCCAGCTTTCCGGCCCGTTTCCAGCCGGAACGCAGGGCCAGCAGAACGGCCAGGACCAGCAGATTCAGCGCCAGCAGGACCCCCACAATGATATTGACAAAAAACAGATGGGCCACCACCCAGGTCAGGACGGTTTCCAGGGCTGTCGCGATGTAAACAATCGGGATCAGCAGGAGAAATATCCACCCAAACAGCGCCACAAAAGCCATAGTTTTCGCCTCTTTTGGGATAAAATCACTTCTTTTTCGCCCGCTTTTTGGGCAGGGGCGTGACTTCCTCGGCCAGCCGGGCCGCCTCTCTCAGGGTATCCCGGTCATCCGGGTCCAGAAGGTAATGGGGCTTGGCCCCGTCGTAGGGCGGCTCGGTGGGACGGTCCCGCAAAAGCTCCTCCAGGCAGGGGAGCATCTTTACCATAGGCCGGTCGTCACAGATGATAATAACCGGCTTGTCGTTGAGATAGACCATATACTCCCCGAACATCTTGCGGGAGCGCACCGCCCCCAGCCCCTCCAGCTGTTCACAGATGTAGCTGACAAAATCAGGACTGCTCGCCATATTTTTCCTCCTAATGCAGATTAACCGCGCCCTTCGCCCGGTCCTTCAGGGTAAATTCCAGGGGCAGGACCAGC
>CATKHE010000260.1 GCA_949747935.1 uncultured Eubacteriales bacterium | reverse complement strand
GTGGGCTGCTCCGGCTCAACGGGGGCAGTAGGCTCGGTGGGCTGGGCGGTCTTGCCCTCCACGAGAATGAACCAATCCATCTCAGACGGGTCTGAAGTAGCTATGCCGCTGTTAGAAATCCCTACAAGGGTATTGGTGCCAAACAGCTCCAGCACCCTGTCGGCGGACAGCCTCGCCTCATGTCTCCCTTCTTCATCACGGCTGACATAAGCCTCCCAAGAGATGCCCGTCCAAACGCTGCCGACTGGCAGAGCTTCATACCCATTCTCCGGCAGAAGATCAGCATACCCGTTCTGTCCACCGCTGTAATCTTCATCGCTATAGTTGATCTCTATCGTACGTTTGTCATACACACCGTCTCCGTCCGGGTCCGACCACGCCGTTAAATAAAAGCCTTCTGAACTATAGGCATAGCCATTACTGTAGGTATAGGTAAATACTGCTGTGTCACCCTTTGCCAATACGCACACATTTTCCGCCGTCCACTGGAGGTCGTCTTCTTTATAAAAGATTGTCTCGTCAATACTGGGATCATAATCGTAGAAACCACAATCGCGGAGGGTAAAGGTTTTTGCGCCCACAAGCACCTCCGTGTTGGATTTGCCGGGCACCTCCAGCTTCCACTTCGATTCCGCCGCAAAGGTGGGGGCCGCCAAGGACAGGGACAATGCCAACGCAAGGGTCAGGGAAAGCGCTTTTTTCAGTTTTCGCATGGTTTTGTACCTCTCTTTCTGTTTTGAGGTCCCTTTTCCTTTGCACTGCAAAGGAAAGAAGGGTACCCTTCTGTGTCACATTATAGCATAGCTTTTCGAAGGTTGCAAGGGTAACCTGAAAAAACGGCCTCCCTCCGTCATTTGCTTCACAAATGACGGAGGGAGGCCCTTGCTCTCACTGCTCCGGGTCGGGCGCAAGCCGGACAGTCTGCCCGTTTACCTCCACGGCCTCTCCGGCAGGGATCAGAAGGTACTTTTTTCCGTCGATGATTCGTGTTTCCGCCAGATAGCTGCACTCCGGACTGATGGACACCGAGGCCTCGGCGGTCTTGATTTCAAATCTTCCGGGGTCAATCAGATTGGCGGGATTCAGAACGGCGCCAGCGCCAAACCGCTCCCCGCAGCTTTCCTGAAACACGCCGACCCGCTCCTGAGGAACAGAGCAATCTTGAAGAATGGCGGCAATATCCCCCACCGTCATGGTCAGCGGCTCGTCCGCTCCGTCCTCCTTGTGCCGTGCGATCCGGTCGGTCAAGCCCTCGTGGATAGAACGGACCACCTCCATGGTACAGGACTCCTCCAGCGCCTGGGACAGGACCTCCCGAAAGGCCTCCCGCTGCTCCGCGGCAGACATGGGCGGTTCTGTGTGAAATATCCCGTCAATGAACTCTTGATGGAGCTGGTCCGACCTGCGGGAATAGAACAGGGCGTTATACAGATTGGCTGTCCGGCCGTCGAAGGCCGGGAAGAGGAAGCCCAGCTCCGGCGGGGACACCACCTGTGGGGCGGTGTAGTGAAACTCGTTGTCCCCAGGGAAATACCCCAGCTCAGGCCGGCCCAGCTTCACAGGACAGACACAGCACAGAATGTAAGAGAACACGTCCTCAGAGGCGTCCTCCTGAAGGGCACCGTCCCTGCCCCGGCGGGGCACATCGTAGGCGTCGCAGGCCGCCAGAAGCAGATAGCTGTTCCCCTCCATATCCAGGCTGTCGATCACCTTCTGGTAAAAAGCCTTTCGTGCCGCTCCATCCCGCAGAGCGCTGGAACGCAGGGCGGAGAGAAGACGGTGCTCCTCACTGTCCATCACCTGCTGGGTGGAAAACACAATGTCAATCAGGTTTTTCCCTAACACCCCAGACAAGGTCTTTTTCAGAAGGCCCAGGTACTTCTCCGCCTCCTCCTGAGGCATAGCGCCCAGGGATTCATCTAAATCGGAAACAATCTCCCCTTCGCCGTTGACAAAGCAGCCGTAGATGCGGCTGACCGCGTTTTTTTCCGGCCTCCAGCGGCGGCGCAGTTCGCTGACTTCTTTTTGATTCATAAGTGCAACCTCACTTTATCCCTAATACTTCCGATTCTTTTTCGCATTCCTTCTCCTTGGATGAAGACGCAGAGGCAAATCGGAACTCCGCAAACGGCGCCCCGGAGGACGCCGTCCCCTATTGTAGCCCATATGAAGCGAAAATGCAATCGATATTGGAAGAGGCATATCATCATAATTTGTCCGAATCCGCACACACTTGATCAAGAGGTGATAGCATGGATTCCCTATGGACAAAGACGGCGCGCCTCCCCCATTTCCCTCCTCTAGAGGGGGATAGAGAGACAGATGTACTGATTATCGGCGGGGGGATGGCCGGAATTCTGTGCGCATGGTTTTTGAACCAGGCCGGTGTGGACTGTATCCTCCTGGAGGCGGCAGAACTGTGCGGCGGGACGACAGGCAATACTACCGCAAAAATTACCGCCCAGCATGGCCTGCTCTATGACAGGCTGATCCGCACCCTTGATCAAAAAAAGGCCAGCCTGTATCTAAGGGCCAACCAGGCCGCCCTGGAGCAGTACCGCCGTCTGTGCCGAGATATTGACTGCGATTTTCAGACGCGCGATTCCTTTGTTTTTTCTCTGGACCGGCGGGACAAATTGGAACGGGAGACTTTGGCCCTGACCACATTGGGCGTCTCAGCGGAGCTCGTCACACAGCTGCCCCTGCCTTTCCCCACGGCGGGCGCAGTGCGCTTTCCGAGACAGGCTCAATTCCACCCTCTGAAATTTGCAGCGGCCCTGGTCCAAGGGCTCCGCATCCATGAGCACACAAAGGTACTGGAGCTCAGGCCCGGCGCGGTGCGCACCCATCAGGGGACAGTCCAGGCCAAAAAGATTATTGTCACCACCCACTTCCCCCTGCTGAACAAACACGGCGGCTATTTTATCAAGCTGTATCAGCACCGCTCCTGCGTACTGGCTCTGGAGGGAGGACCGGTGATGGAGGGAATGTATGTGGACGAGGCGGAGGGGGGACTGTCCTTCCGAAGCAGCGGCAATCTGCTTTTGCTCGGCGGCGGCGGTCACCGCACCGGAAAGCGGGGCGGCGGCTGGAACGAGCTGTCCGCTTGCGCACGAAAATACTACCCAGACGCCAGAGAGATCTTTCGGTGGGCCACCCAGGACTGCATGACGCTGGACGGCCTGCCCTATGTCGGTCCCTACTCCAGCGGTACGCCGAATCTGTATACAGCCACCGGATTCAACAAGTGGGGAATGACCTCCTCCATGGCAGCCGCAATGCTCCTGAGTGACCTGGTACAGGACAAGGAGAATCCCTACGCCGAGTTGTTCTCCCCGGCCCGCACATCGCTCCGGCCCCAGTTGGCGGCTAACCTTCTGAAATCAGCCGCTGGCCTGCTGACGCCCACAACTCCCCGCTGCCCCCATATGGGATGTGCCCTGAAATACAACCCCCAGGAGCGGTCATGGGATTGTCCCTGTCACGGTTCCCGATTTGGAGAGGACGGCAGGCTGCTGGATAATCCTGCCACTGATGATCTTCGCAAGAAACCGGCCTCTCCGCAGTAATCCTGCTGTTTAAATCTCCCAGATTCTTCCACGCCCAATATGGTCTCTCAACCGGCCGTCCTCCCCAGGTCCAATTTCAAAGACGAGGTATGTACCGCCTAATTTGGGTCACTCATCCGCTTGATTTTCAAATGAGTATACCAGATGAATAAAGTGCCGCATCACTGGGGTAATATATTTGTCCTTGTGATAAACAAGGTCAAAACTCCGATTAAAATCGGCGTTTACAATAGGACACTGCCATATTTTCCCTTCCCTGACCGCAGACGAGACCAGCCGCTTGGATATAATGCTGATTCCGTGATTATCCGCCACTCCATTGAGAATCGCCTCAGTGTTATAACAGTCCCATACAATTTTTACCGGCAGCCGTCGGCGATAAAGCTCATCTTCAATCTGTGCCCGTGTACCGCTCCCCCGCTCTCGGAAAATCAGTGGATAGGCGGCAAGTTCCTCCAGACTCACCGCGTCTCTCCTGTAGAGGGGATGCCGCGTGGAACAGATCATAACCAGTTCATCCTCCAAAGCCCTGCGCACAATGAGATTCGGGTTGGTAACCCTGCCTTCCACAAGGCAGATGTCCAACTCACTGTTCAGCAGCTTTTGAGCCAAAATATGGGTATTGGCCACAACCAGTATCTCCATATTCAAATTTGGAATCTCTCGTTTCAGTTGAAGCAGAATGGGGCTGATGACACAGGT
>CATKHE010000259.1 GCA_949747935.1 uncultured Eubacteriales bacterium | reverse complement strand
TCTTTCCCCTCAAAGTTAAGCAGGAGCATTACAGATATTTTCATCTGCAATGCTCCTGTTCTATGGGCCGATTCACCAATTTAAGTAATATTTCGTCATAGTCTTCTCTAATTCGCTTTTGCTTTTTTAAGATGGTGCAGCTACGGCAAGGTCGTTGGCGGCCTCCATCTTGAACTTGTTCATAGCCTCGCGGGCATTGGGGACCATAATCTTGTTGCTATTGCTGTTAGACATGATTCGTCTCTCCTTTTTCATTTGTTTTTGATTGGCTCGGATGGAACATCCACACATAGCTTTGCCCCGAACCGCAGAGATATACCCATTTTCCCGCTTTCCTATTTTTGCTATAAGGCTGTCATAAATCACAAGGTAAAGGCAAATGATACGGCGGAAGCATCGGGGAAGTGTCCGAAACATAGATTATTAATTCTTCTCCGCAGACACTCCCAAGCAGTTCGAATCACTTGCAATTCTTTATTCTTTATGGTATATTTTTCGTGGTAAAAGTGCCGCTGACCATGCAGTGCGCCGATTTCACGCAAGGTCAGCCTCCGCTTTGAAAAACAGTACTCATTGAAAGGAGTTTATTATGAACAAAACCATTTGTTTCGATTTGACCGGCAAGGTGGCCATTGTCACCGGATCATCCCGGGGACTTGGCGTGGAGCTTGCCACCTCCCTGGCGGAGTACGGCGCGAATCTGGCGCTGATGGCCGGCAATGAGGAGAAGCTGAAGAAAACGGCTGCGTCCATTATTGAGCGCACCGGTGTGAAGGTTATGACCGTCAAGGTGGATATCTCCAACGAGGTGAGCGTTCAGAACGCGGTAAAGGCCGTGATGGATGAATATGGCAAAATAGATATTCTTGTTAACAATGCGGGCATCATCCGCTATGGCCGCCCGGAGGAGATCTCCTATCAGGACTGGACCGAGTGCATCAATGTGGATGTCACCGGCACGTGGCTGATGAGCAAGGAGGTTGTCAACGCGTCTATGCTGAAGAACGGCGGCCGTATTGTCAATATCTGCTCTGTGAACAGCTTCAGCGCCTCCCCGGTTGCCCCGGTCTACCATGTGGCCAAAGCCGCCGAGGTGGCGCTGACAAAATCCTGCGCCGCCGCCTGGGCCGGCTCCGGCATTTATGTGAATGGTATCGCCCCCGGGAATATGCAGAACGGCGAGATGGCCCCTGACACGCCGGCGGACATTCTGGAGAATATTCGCAGAAAGGTCCCGCAGAAGAGATTAGGCGGTTATGGCGATCTCTCGGGCGCGCTTCTGTTCCTGGCCTCTGACGCCAATACCTATACGCAGGGGACCACCATTGTCTGCGACGGCGGCTTGATTTTGGAGAGCTTCTAGCCTCTCCCTATCCTGTCTTTTGGCTTCTGTCCCCACGGCCGCCGGCCTGTTCCAGGCGGGCAGCCGTCTGACAGAGGACCACAGTATCAATTGGATGGCGGACTCCTTCGAGTCCGCCATTTCTTTCGGATAACCGCGCGCTTCAGACGTGCAGATTCCGCGTCAGGTCTGGGTATAAAAGGCCGCCGCCTCCTTCCATACTGAGTCAGAAGGGGCAGCGGCAATCGGAGATGAGGTATACTACAACGACGCGTTGGCGTTGATCTTGTCGATCACCGCCTTGATGCCCAGCCAGAGGGAGATGTCGGTAAATACTTCCACCACACTGCCTTGGTCGGTGAAGGGCGGCTCCTGGAGTACAGACAGATCTTTCATCATACCGTTGCGGACGATATACTCCACGATCTGGTTCACGAAATAGATCTGACGGCTGTCCAAACTGGTATCGGTGAGGTATTGGGAAAAGGCCGCTTTTGCCGCGTGCATATCCAGTCCCACGATCTCCCGGACGAACTCCCCCAGAGGCTTGGCCCCCAACTCCGCCTCATAGTCCTGACGGCTGCCCACCTCGCTCCATAGGATGCGCTCCAGCGCAGTCACATCCTCTGTTGTCAGCGGAACATTGCCCTTCAGCTTGGCGATGACCGCCTCGTCCTGGTGCTGGCGGACATAGTACTCCGCCTTGGCCTTGTAGTTTTGCAGGTCATTGTTCTCCAGCTGGGACTCTTTCCATTCTATGGACAGAATTTCATCGTCGAAGTTGGTGGTGTAGCGGGCAAGTTCGACTGGGATGTACTTGATCAGGTCCCGCAGGCTCTCCCGGATGTGCTCAAACTCATTGATACCCGCATTATCCAGATAATTGGTGTGGAGAATCTTGTCAACCAGCTCAGACTGGGCCTGAATGGCCGGGATGTTGGCCACGCTGGCAATTCCCTGGACCTTTTTCAGCAAATCATTCCGGGCGCGGGTGTACTTCTCCCCGGCGAGGCAGGCCAGCTCGATGCCGTACATCAGTGCGTCGAAGCGGACCGCCTTGGGGTCATCCCCATCCGGGGCAATCAGCGGAGCCAATTCCTCCCCGATATTCAGTGTATCCTCATAGCTGAGGGCGGCGCAGCTCTCCACATTGCTGAACTTCTCCACATACCGCAGATGCTGGCGGACGGCAAAGTTCTCCCGGTTCAGCACCCGGACCTTGGCCGCCATGTCCTCCACCAGCCCCTGACGGAAGGCGGTCAGTTCCTCTGTCTGATAGGCCAAATCCTGGAGCTTATACGCAATTTGGGCCTTGAGCTGGAACACCGCACCCTGGAGAGGCAGGCGGCTGACGGCGGGCTTTCCCTTGTCATTCATACGGAAAAACTCAAAATTTCCACAGAAATCGAAGATATAGAACTTCTCCTTGTCCGCCCCGTCCAGCAGTCCCGGACACAGCCGGGTACCCCGCCCAATCATCTGCCAGAACTTGGCCTTGCTCATTACTTTCTTGAAAAATACCAGGTTCAGCACCTCAGGTACGTCGATGCCAGTGTCCAGCATGTCCACTGAGATGGCGATCTGGGGCAGCTTTTTCGGGTCGGAGAAGTCGTCAATGGCGCTCTGGGCGTAGGTCATATAGTTGTCGATGACCATGGCGTAGCCGGGCAGATCAGGGTACTCCCGGCCGAAAATTTCCAGAATCTTCTCAGCGTGGCGGTGGTTCTTGGCAAAGATGATGGTCTTGCCCAGCTTCTCGCCGTAGTCGATGCGCAGACCGTTGGTCATGAGGATGTTCAAGACCTCTTTGATGGTATCTTCATTAAAGACCCACTCGTTGAGGGCGGAGGAGCTGATCTTCTCGGGCAGTTCTCCGTTCTCGTCCTCAAAGGTGTTTTCAAAGGCCTCTCTGTCCTCGTCGGACAGCTCGTCGTAGGCGATGCCCTCCTCCAGGAATTTCAGTCGGGTCTCCACCGATATGAAGTCCACCAGGAAGCCGTCCGCCACC
>CATKHE010000258.1 GCA_949747935.1 uncultured Eubacteriales bacterium | reverse complement strand
TGGAGATGTGCGAGAGGGCAGGCATGGGTTTTGTGGCTATGAAAGGGATGGCGGGGGGGCTGCTCCGGGACGGCACAGCCGCCGCCGCCTTTATGGCCCTGCAGCCCATCGTGGTGCCCATCTGGGGTGTCCAGTACGAGTGGGAGCTGGACCAGTTCCTCTCCTGCGTCCCCGACGCCCCCGCCATGACGGAGGAGCAGCTCGCCCTCATTGAGAAGGACCGGGCCGAGCTCACGGGCAGCTTCTGCCGGGGCTGCGGCTACTGCATGCCCTGTCCCGCCGGTATCCAGATCAACCAGTGCGCCCGAATTAACCTGATGGCCCGCCGGGCCCCCGCCGCCGAGTGGCTCAACGACTACTGGCAGGGCGAGATGAAGAAAATCGAGAACTGTCTGCACTGCGGACAGTGTGCCGCCAAGTGTCCCTACAGACTGGACACCCCCCAACTGCTTCAGGACAACTACAAGGAGTACTGGACCCATTTTTAAGTAAAAAGCTGCCGTGGACCAAACTGGTTCACGGCGGCTTTTTTCAGTACAAGCGCTGTACGCAGATGCTCTGCGCACTGATTTGGGGCGGGATGCTGGTGGTCATGATGCCGTCATAGACGATACGCACCTGATCGCCGGCGTTCAGGTTGCCGGTGGAATAGTTAGTGTTCACCAGAACCTCCTGCCCATTGCTGTTGTCAGTGACCAGAACTTGGGAGCCCCAGGCCTGGACAACGGTGGCCAGCATAGTTACCACGGAAGTCACCTCCTGTTGGATCAATGTCCGTGATATCCTATGCACCAGAGGGGCGGGGGGTTACCTTGGGCGGTACAGCGCATCCCACTGTGCCAGACATTCTTCGATCCCGGCCCCGGTGTTGATAGTGCGCAGATGGGGCAATTGCGCCAGCCGCTCCTCGGAAAAGTCGGTCTGGTCGGCCAGAAAGCGACGGCAGACCTCGGCATAGTCAGGGTGCTTCTGCCGGCTCTCCCGGTCGATATACCGCAAGAGCCGGGTGCGGTCGTCTAAAAAGAGATAAATTACCACCACGGCTTCCGGGCCGTAGAAGTTCATCAGGGTGCGGGCTCCCTCCAAGGTGGTGATAAGCAGGCGGTCGGTATCCAGTTCGAAGCGGAGGGTGAAGTAGGTCCATGGCCCCTGGGTGGTCTGATATACTCGTTTTTCGATGACCTGTTCCTCCTCCTCGTACCGGCGCAGCTGCTCCTCTGTAACGAAATGGTAGGTCTGGCCGTCCACCTCTCCCGGCCGCATGGGGCGGGTGGTGTGGAGGATGACCGGGACCAGCTCCGGATTGCGCTCCAGGATGCGGGTGTAGAGGGTGTCCTTGCCGGAGCAGCTCTTTCCGACAATACAAAAAATTCTGTTCACAGCGGTGTCACCCCGTGTTGATAGAAGGCCTCGATTTCCGTCCGGGTGGCCTGGACAGAGCCCTGGACGAAATCCGGCTTGCCGCCACCACGCCCGCTGAGGACCTTGTTCAGCTCCTTGACGAAGTCCCGGAGATTTCCGTTTTGCTGGCCGACGGCATACTTGTAGCCGGAAGAATCGTCTCCGGAGAAGCAGGCGCACCGACCGCCGCAGGTGTGGAGCACCGCGTCGCACAGCCGGCGAAGGGAGTTGGAGGACAGGCCGTCCTCAAAGAGGAGCACATCCCCCGCCCCGGCATACTGCCGGGCCAGAGCCTGGAACCGCTCCTCCTCCAGAGACATGAGCCGGGATTTGAGGGCGGCGTTCTCCGCCAGCAGCCGCTCCACCGCTGCCCCCGTCTCAAAAACCTTGGCGGACAGCAGATGGGAGACCTGAGCGTTCTGCTCCAGCGCTTGGCTGAGATAGCGGAAGGCCCGGCCGCCGCACACCAGCTCGATGCGCACGCCCTCCCGGAATTTCTGCATGGACAGCAGCTTGACCAGCCCCACCTGAGCGGGATATGTGACATGTGTGCCGCAGCAGGCGCAGCAGTCCGCCCCAGGAAACTCCACGATCCGCACCTGACCGGTGAGTTCCTTTTTGCTCCGGTACTGGATGTGCTCCAGTTCCTCTGGGGAGGGATAGGTGATGTTTACCGGCAGATTCACCCGCCAGATGTGCCAGTTGGCGGTCTGCTCCAGCGTGGCGAACTGCTCCTCGGTGAGGGGAAGGGACAGGTCGATGGTGACCATATCCGCTCCCAGGTGGAATCCCACATTTTCGCAGCCCCAAAGGGCGTGGGCCAGTCCGGAGACGATGTGCTCCCCCGAGTGCTGCTGCATCAGGTCGAACCGCCGGTCCCAGTCGATGACGCCGGTGATTTTCGTTCCCGGCTCCAGGGGGTGGTTGCAGGTGTGGACGATTTCTCTGTCCCGATTGTGGACTTCCAGCACCTTCACCTTGCCCAGGGTGCCGGGAATTTCCAGCCGCCCGGTGTCGTAAGGCTGGCCGCCCCCCTCGGGGTAGAAGGCGGTACGGTCGAGGATCACGTCAAAGCCCCTCTTACCCTTAGCGCAGGAGAGGACCTTTGCCTCAAATTTCACCAGAAAGGCGTCCTGTTCGTATAATTTTTCTGTCATAAATAAGATTCATCCCTCTCGGACCGCTTGGCCCGCTGCATCAGGTCGTCTACCACGGCGTGGACGTCCCGGCCCTCATAGAGAACCTCATAGGCCGCCTGGGCAATGGGCATCTCCACCCCCGCCTTCTGGGCCAGGGTACGGGCGCTATTGGCGGCGTAGTAGCCCTCCACCACCGCGCCGATCTCCTTTACAGCCTCGTCCACCGGCTTGCCCTGGCCGATCAAAATGCCGCACCGGCGATTCCGGGAGTGCATGGAGCAGCAGGTGACGATCAGGTCGCCCACGCCGGCCAGGCCGGTAAAGCTGTCCTTCCGGCCCCCCAGAGCCACACCCAGCCGGGCCATCTCGGCTAGACCACGGGTCATGAGCAGTGCCTTGGTATTGTCGCCGTACCCCATGCCGTCACAGCAGCCGGCACACAGGGCGATGATATTTTTCAGGGCAGCGCAAATTTCCGTGCCGATCTTGTCGTCGCTGGTGTATACCCGGAAGCGCTGGTTCATAAACAGGTCCTGGACCTGTTCGGCAATCTCCAGGTCGCCGGCGGCTGCCACCACGCCGGTGGGGATCTTCCGGCCCACCTCCTCGGCGTGGGAGGGCCCAGAGAGGACCACCACGGGGCACCTGCCCTGGACCTCCTCTTCAATGACCTGGCTCAGGCGCAGGGAGCTGTCCTTCTCGATACCCTTGGACACCGACACCAGGATGGTGCCCGGGTCGGCCAGTTCCCTGAGCTGCCGGGCGGTGGAGCGTACAGCGAAGGAAGGGGTGGCTACCACCACCAGCCCGCAGCCCCTGACGGCGGCCATGTCGGTGGTGAATTTCAGGTCCTCAGGCAGAGTGACCCCCTTCAGCATGGGGTTCTCATGTGTCTCCCGGAGGACTTTCGATTCCTCCTCTGTGTAGGACCAAAGGGTCACGTCGTTGCCGTTTTCCAGTAGCAGGAGTGCCAGGGCCGTCCCCCACGCGCCGCTGCCAAGGACTGTGATTTTCATTGTGTTTACCTCCCAAATCAGTGTTTTTTGTGGAGACTGAACTTGTTTTCTGTCCCGGTGAGCAGTCGGTGGATATTAGCCCGGTGCATGTACAAAATCAGTCCGCCGATGATGACAGCTAAAATGGTGAGCGTCACGTTCTGATAGACAAACCAGGTGGCGAAGGGGAAGGACGCCCCCGCCCAGCAGGAGCCCAGGGAGACATACCTTGTCAGCACCGCCAGAACGATAAACCCGCCCCAGACCACCAGGGCGATGCGCCAGTCGATCATGATGGCGATGGTCCCGCCGGAGAGAATCCCCTTGCCCCCCTTGAAGTGGAACATACAGGGGAACATATGCCCCAGCAGGCACCACAGGCCCGCCCAGTATTTGGCGAGATTCACCGCTTCGGACGGTGTATTAACAATATCCTTGGCAATCCAAATTGCAATGACCGCTTTCAGCACATCGCACAAAATGACTACTAACGTCAGAAAACCGCCAAAAGTGCGGTAAAAGTTGGTCAATCCGGCATTTCCGCTGCCGTGGGTGCGGATGTCGTCCCGGAGAATATACTTGGACACGATGACCGCACCGTTAAAGCAGCCGCAGAGGTAAGCGACAGCGGCGATAATGACAGAGCTGAAAATCAGGTCTGTCATGACATCGTATAAAATATCTGTCAGCATCCCTTACCCCTCCTTCTCTCCCCGCTCCCGGACGGTGAGGCGCACCGGGGTGCCCTCCAGGCCGAAGGTGGAGCGGATCTGGTTCTCGAGATACCGCTGGTAGGAGAAGTGGAACAGCC
>CATKHE010000257.1 GCA_949747935.1 uncultured Eubacteriales bacterium | reverse complement strand
GCCTGCCGCTCCAGCCCCAGCTGGGACAGCCGCTCTGCCGCCAGCAGCAGCTCCCGGGTCTGGGCCAGGGCCTGTTCCCCCGCCTGAGTCAGCGTCATATGCCGGCCAACCCGCTGAAAGAGGGGGACGCCCAGCTCCTCCTCCAGCTGCTGGATGTGGACGGTGACGGTGGACTGGGTGTAGCCCAGATATTCTGCCGCCTTTTGGTAGCTGCCCTGGTCCACCACCGACTGAAAGGTGCGGAGATTTTTCAGTTCCATAGCGCTTCCTCCAAATCATTGATAATATCAATATTATACTTTAAAAACATTTGCTTTTCAAATGGAAGTTTTTCTGGTAGGATAGGGCCACCAACAGAAAGGACGGTGGCTGACGTGCCAGTCTCATTGATACCCAGCTTTTTGATTTTCTGCTTTGTGGGGGGCATTACCCCCGGTCCTGCAAACCTCTGTTCGTTGAGCGCCGCTCTGCGGTATGGGCGGGGGTCCGCCCTGAGACAGTGGCGGGGGCTGTTCTGCGGCTTCTTTCTGGACGCCATGGGGGCGGTGGTCCTCACCTGGCTGCTGGGGGCGGCGCTGAATGAGTATGTGGGTATGCTCGCCTGGGTGGGGGCGGCTTATCTGTTGTGGATGGCCTGGCACATGGTGCGCTCCAGCGGAACCGACCCGGACCACGACCCGGCAGCCCCCTCCTTCCGCACGGGGCTGCTGGTCAATCTGACTAATGTAAAGGTGATTATTTTCTGCATCACTGCCTTGGCGGGCTATGTGCTGCCCTACAACCCCTCCCTGTGGGCTCTGCTTCCGGTGGGAATTTTTCTGCCCTTTACCGGGCCGGTGTGCAATCTGGTGTGGCTCTTCGCCGGGGCATCCCTGCAAAGGCTCTTCGCCGGCCACCGCCGGGCGGTGGACCTGGTAATGGCCCTCTCCCTGGCACTTTGCGCGGCGAGCATGGTGTGGCCCCACTGACGGATCATGCGCTGGGCGGCCTGCGGCCGCCCCCAAAGAAATTTGAGGTGACAGATATGACAACACAGGAACTGCTCCAAAGGGCTAGCGGCGCGAAGGAATCCATGGCTCTGGCGGACACGGAGAGAAAAAACAAAGCCCTGCGGGCTATGGCCGACGCTCTGGAGGACCACGGTTCGGCCATTCTGGCGGCCAACGCCCTGGACGTGGAGTCGGCCCGTGGAACGGTTTCCGATGTAATGCTGGACCGGCTGGCCCTCAGCCCCGAGCGGATCTCCGGAATGGCCCAGGGCATTCGGGAGGTGGCCGCCCTGCCCGACCCGGTGGGGGCGGTCCTCAGCCGGGTGGAGCGGCCCAACGGGCTGATCATCGAGAAGACCGCCGTCCCTATGGGGGTCATCGCCATCATCTACGAGAGCCGGCCCAACGTCACCTCCGACGCCGCCGCCCTGGCCCTGAAGGCAGGGTCCGCCTGCGTGCTGCGGGGGGGAAAGGAGGCTCATCGCTCCGCCGGGGCCATCGTAGCCGCCCTGAAGGAGGGCCTGTCCGCAGCCGGTCTGGACCCGGAGGCCCTCCAACTGGTGGAGGACACCACCCGGGCCTCCGCCAACGAGCTGATGGCCGCCCGGGGACTGGTGGACCTGCTCATTCCCCGGGGGGGCGCGGGGCTCATCCGGGCCTGCGTGGATAATGCCGCCGTCCCCGTTCTGGAGACGGGCACCGGCATCTGCCACATCTATGTGGACCGGGCGGCCAGCCAGGAAATGGCCCTGGACATTATCGAGAACGCCAAATGCTCCCGGCCCAGCGTGTGCAACGCCGCCGAGGTCTGCCTGGTCCACCGGGACATCGCCGGGGAATTTCTGCCAAAATTAAAGGACCGGCTGACCAATCGCCCCGACCATCCGGTGGAGCTGCGCCTGGACCCGGGGGCAGCGGAGATCATCAGCGGCACACCCGCCGGGGAGGCCGACTTCGACACCGAGTTTCTGGATTACATTCTGGCCGTGAAGGTGGTGGATTCTCTGGAGGAGGCCGTGGGCCACATCGGGGCCCACTCCACCGGCCACTCCGAGGCCATCGTCACCGCCAGCGAGGGGGCCGCACGCCAGTTCCTGGCTCGGGTGGACAGCGCCGCCGTCTACTGGAACGCCTCCACCCGCTTCACCGACGGCGGGGAGTTTGGCCTGGGCTGCGAGATGGGCATTTCCACCCAAAAGTTGCACGCAAGGGGACCTTTGGGCCTTGGAGAGCTGTGTTCTTTCAAATTTATTGTAAAAGGCGGGGGACAGACCCGGTAAAATTGTAAAAATTTCTCAGATGACATTTTCGCTGAGATAGTGTATGATGTGGGCAGAACTTTAAAATGCCCTGCAAGGGACAGGAAAGGAATGATTCCAATGAGTCGTTTGAGACGGAAGCTGCGGGAACGGGAGTTTGTCGACCTGACCCGGGAGCTGCTGGATTCCGAGCCGGTGCGGATGATGGGCCGGTGGAAGCACCACGGGCCGGTCACCACCCTGGACCACTCCCTGTTCGTGGCCTTCAGCGCCTATCGGGTGGCCCGGGCGTTGCGTATGGATGTGCATGCCGCCGTCCGGGGAGCCCTGCTCCATGACCTGTATCTATACGATTCCAAAGACAAGTCCGCTCACCCCGGCAATCAGTGCTTCGACCACCCCCGTTTCGCTGCCCGGAATGCTGCCGCCCTCACCCCGCTGACCGACAAGGAGCGGAATATTATCCTCTCCCACATGTGGCCCCTGGGGGGCGCCCTGCCCCGGTCGACAGAGGCCTGGATGGTGGACCTGGTGGACACTGTCTGCGCCGGACTGGAGATGTCCCGCATCTGCCGCCCCTCCCGCCTGCGGGAGCGGCTGGGGGTTCGGCCGCTGGTCTCCGCCGCCCAATAAAAGACAAATGACCGTCTGCCCGGAACACGGGCGGGCGGTCGCTGTCGTTTCCGGCGTTTTCCGCCGAAAAATGCCGGCTTTTGTTTTTTCAGAAAAAAATTCCCTGATAGTGGCAAAAGGATAAAAACTATGTTATAATGCCAATAGGAAACGAGCGTCAGTATTTAGGAGGGCGACTATGAACGATTATTCCACTCCGTTCCAGGCCAAGCGGGAACAGCTGCTGGCAGTCGGGGTTATGATGATGGACCCCTCCGCCGTCTATGTGGAGGAGGAGGTCACAGTGGGGGCGGGCACCCTGCTGCTCCCCGGCACCATCCTCCGGGGAAGGACGGTGATCGGGAAGAACTGCCGCGTCGGTCCCCAGGTTATGATTACCGACTCCACCGTGGGAGACGGTTGCACCGTCAACGCCTCACAGTGCGAAGAGAGCGTCATCGAACGGGACTGCCAGATCGGCCCCTACACCCACATCCGGCCCCACTGCGTGGTGGGAGAGGGGTCCAAGATCGGAGCCTTCGTCCAGCTGAAGAACTGCAATCTGGGCCGGGGGACCAAGATGGCTCACCTCACCTATGTGGGGGACAGCGACGTGGGAGAGGACTGCAACTTTGGCTGCGGCACCATCACCTGCAACTACGACGGCTTCCAAAAGCACCGCACCACCATCGGCAGCCACGTGTTCGTGGGCTGCAACACCAACTTCATCCCCCCGGTGACGGTGGGGGACGGGGCTTTCATCGCCGCCGCGTCCACAGTGACGGAGGACGTCCCGGCGGACGCCCTGGTCATTGGTCGGGCCCGTCAGGAGATCAAAGAGGGCTGGGCCGAGACGAATCGGAAGAAACGGAAAAACAAAGGATAGCGCCACGGCCGGCCGCGGACCGAAACAGCGCGAATCAGAAAGGGTAGAGAAAAACGGCCTCAGTGCCGGCAAAAATGGGAGGATTTAGGAAATGATCGCACATGGCAAGGACATCAAAGTCATCACGGGCAACTCCAACCCCGGGCTGGCCAAGGATATCTGTAAGGAGCTTGGCATCCCTCTGGGTAATTCTGAGGTGGGCGCCTTCTCCGACGGGGAGAACTACGCCTCCATCTATGAGACGGTCCGGGGCTCGGATGTGTTCGTGGTCCAATCCACATGTTCCTTTGTCAAAGATGACAAGACCGGCACCGTCAACGACGCGCTGATGGAGCTGCTTATCATGATCGACGCGCTGAAGCGGGCCTCCGCCGGCCGGATCACCGCCGTCATCCCCTACTTCGGCTACGCCCGGCAGGACCGGAAGACCAAGCCCCGGGACCCCATCTCCGCCAAGCTGGTGGCCAACCTGATTACCACCGCCGGGGCCGACCGGGTCCTCACCATGGACCTCCACGCCAACCAGATTCAGGGCTTTTTCGACATCCCGGTGGACAACATGCTGGGCTCCCCCATCTTTGTGGACTACTTCAACCGCAAGTATAAGGACAACAAGGATGAGACCATGGTGGTATCCCCCGATGTGGGCTCGGTGGCCCGGGCCCGGGCCTTCGCCCAGAAGCTGAACATGCCCCTGGCCATTGTGGACAAGCGCCGGCAGAAGGCCAACTCCTCCGAGGTG
>CATKHE010000256.1 GCA_949747935.1 uncultured Eubacteriales bacterium | reverse complement strand
CCACGATGCCGGGCCGGTCCTCCGCCTCCAGATAGGTCACGGTGATGACGAAGAGGGAGGGGCCGGTGATGACCTCCGCCCGGACCTGGAAGTAGGGCCGTTCCCTGTCGTCCATCTCCCGCCAGCCGTACCGGATGGCGCCCCCCTTGATCTCATGCTCGGTCAGGTCGTTGTCGTCCTTGAGCACCGGGGTGAAGGAGGCGTCACCCTCCCGCTTCTGATAGCCGTTCACCCGCCAGATGGGGCTGTGGCTGGAGATATCCGCCCACTTGTCGCAGCCCTTTCCGTCCTCCCACTGCTCCCGCTCGTAGCGGTAGCTGCCGGGGAGGGTGAGACGCAGCGCGCCGATGGAGCAGGTGACCAGCCCCTTCCGGTAGCCGGGCTCAAACTCCTGCTCCAGCTCGGGGCCGTCAGGCAGGGCGGGGGCGCGGCGGGCCAGCGCACAGATCTCCTCGTAGGCCCTCCGGGGCAGGGGAAGGGCCGGGTCCAGCTTGGCGGCCATCTCCAGATTGTCGCAAATGGTCCTGTTGATGCTGTCGTCCTCCTCATGCCGGGAGGAGGGGGCAAAGTAACACAGCTCCCACAGCAGATTCAGAGCGACCTGCCGGTCGTAGAGAGCGTCCCGCTTGCCGGGGTGATACCAGAGGAAAAACCGCTCAGCCATCGCCTCCACCCCCTGGGTCTCCGCGATCTCTCTCAATTCCTGGGCGGAGAAGCGGCCCACCGGGGTGACCACCGTGCCGGGGACGTCCTCGGGCATGTAGGAATCCAGGTCCCAGCACAGGCACATCTGGGAATAGCCCCCCTCGCTGACCTTCTGAGCGCACATCTCCACCAGGGTTTTCAGCCAGGGGTGGAAGTGCTCCCGGAGCATCCGGTCAAAATCCCGGTGCTGGAAATACTCCGTCTCGTCCTCCACGGCCAGCTTCTGGATGGGCAATGCGTCCAGCGCCTCCACCGCCGCCTTGTGCAGCCCGGGGCCGGCGGGGGTGGTGACGCACTCCCCCTCTACCGCCCACTGTCCAAACAGGCCGCCCTCCTTCTTCCAGGACATCCACATGCAGCCCCCCAGGGGACACAGGCTGACGCTCAGCCCGTCCTCCCGCTGGTAGAGGCCGTAATACCGCTCGTCCGCCAGCTTTTTGGCGGCGGCGATCAGGGTCTCCGGTTTTTTGACTTTTCCGGTAAAGGTAAATCCGATGCTCATTGGTTCACACTCCTTGATTTACATTGTATCTGCCGGGGCGGCCTGCGGCCTCCCCTAGGAATTCGCCTGAACGGTCTCCTTGCGGGCCTCGGCGCTGACCACCGAGACACGCCCGATCAGCTCCGCCGCCTGTCCCAGGTCGCCGGGGCCGGCGCAGGTGGCGGTGAGGAAGAAGAGGGCCGGGCCGGCAACGACCTCGCACTCCACCTGATAGAGCCGCTCTCCATTCTCATAGATCTCCCGCCAGCCCCAGCGCAGGGCGCCCCCTTTCAGTTCCCGGTCCTCCACGCCGTTGAGGGCGTCCAGATGGCCGGTAAACCGGGCGTCTCCCTCCCGGGTCCGGTAAGCGCTCACCCGCCAGACGGGATCGCCGGGGGTCAGGCCGCTCCACAGATGAGCGCCGCCCCCCTGCTCCCACTCCTCCCAGCTGTAGCGGTACACCCCGGGAAGGGTGAGTCGCAGCGCGCCGATGGCGTGGGTGACGGGCCCCTTGCGGTAACCGGGGGCGAACTCCTCCGCCAGCTCGGGACCCTCAGGCAGGGCGGGCTCCCGGCCCGCCAGAGCGCACACCTCGGCATAGGCCGTCCGCGGCAGAGGGAGAGACGGGTCCAGCCGGGCGGCCCGCTCCAGGTCGTCCAGGATGGCGGTGTTGACCGCCTCGTCCTCCCAGCTCCGGGCGGAGGGGGCGAAGCAGCAGTGCTCCCACAGGGCGTTAACCGCCCGCCCGCGGTAGAACCGGGCGTCCTGAGTCCGCCCGTCCCACAGGAAAAACCGGCCTGCCAGGGCCTCGACGCCCCCCCGCTCCACCATACTCACCAGCTCGGCCAGCCGGAACCGGCCCATGGGGGTGACTACGGTGTCGGGGATATCCTCCGGGGCGTACTGCTCCAGGTCCCAGCACAGCTGCATGCCGGACACCCCCCTGCCGCTCTCCCGGGCGCATATGTCCACCAGGGCACGCAGCCAGGGGTAAAAGTGCTCCTCCTTCATTCTCTGGAAATCCCGGTGGCGGTAGAAGCCGGTCTCGTCTTTCACCGTCAGCGACCGGATGGGCAGGCTGTCCACCAGCTCCACCGCCGCCCGGTGAAGCCCCGCCCCGGCGGGGGTGGAGACGCACTCCCCACGGACCAGCCAGGGACCCTCCGGGGCCTCCGCGGGCCGCCAGATGACCTTCAGCTCGCCCCCCAGGGGGCACAGGGTCACCCGCAGGCCGCCCCCGCTGACCCCCACCGACCAGCCCCGCTGCTCCGCCAGGACCTTGGCCGCCTCCGCCAGGATGGACGGACCCTCGATCCGCCCGGAAAAGGTCAATCCGATGCTCATTCCGGTCTCCTCCCCTGTATGGCTTTGTGTTCCAGATAAGCAGCCGGGCCGCTCTCGTAGAGGTCGCCCCCGTGGGGGTCCAGGATGACGGTGAGGGGCATGTCCTCCACCTCCAGGCGGCGCACCGCCTCACAGCCCAGGTCCTCCCAGCAGACGACCTCCAGCGCCCTGACGCTGTCCGCCATCAGGGCACCCGCGCCCCCCAGCGCCGCCAGATAGACCGCCCCGTTTCGGACCACCGCCTCCTTGACGGCTCCGTTCCGGGCCCCCTTGCCGATCATAATGGCCTGGCCCAGGTCCAGCAGCCGGGGGGAGCAGGCGTCCATCCGCCCGCTGGTGGTGGGTCCGGCGGAGCCGATCACCTCCCCCGGCCGCTCGGGGGTGGGGCCCACATAGTACAGGGCGGAGCCCTCCACCGGGAAGGGCAGGAGCTTCCCCTGGTCCAGCAGCTCCATCATCCGCTTGTGGGCGGCGTCCCGGGCGGTGTACACCACCCCGGACAGCAGCACCGTGTCCCCCGCCTTCAGCGGGGCCAGGT
>CATKHE010000255.1 GCA_949747935.1 uncultured Eubacteriales bacterium | reverse complement strand
GGAACTGTGCTGTAGGTGTGGTGGCCATTGGGGGCTGCGCCTTGGGGGTGATCTCTTTGGGCGGGGTCTGTCTGGGACTGCTCCTGGCCCTGGGCGGGGCCAGCTTTGGACTGGCCGCATTGGGGGGACTGGCTGTGGGCGGCTTCGCCGTAGGCGGGTGCGCTGTGGGGCAGTGGCTCGCCGTTGGCGGCGGAGCCTTGTCCAACTACTTAGCCATCGGCGGGGGAGCCATTTCAAATGGGCTGGCAATCGGCGGCTCAGCACAAGGGCATATCGCGGTGGCGCGAGAGTCGGCGTCGGGGACCTACACCTTTGTCCGGGATTTAGGCGGAAATGTGAGCGGAACGGAGCTCTGGGCCCTTATCAAGGGAGAGTTTCCCCACATGTGGGATTGGGTCAAAAACGTGATCCTGTGGATGGTGGTCAATTGACAGGCACAATAGCTTGTCAGTCCGCATAGCATAGGGGAAAGGAGGTTTTCCCTATGACGCTTTATCCCTATAACCGTCAGGCGGCGGTGGAATATGCCCACCGCTGGGCCTATCACCGAAATCCAAACTTTTACAACTTTGATAAACTGGGAGGCGACTGTACCAATTTCGCCTCCCAGTGTCTTTATGCTGGCGCTCTGGTGATGGACTACACCCCTACCTTTGGATGGTACTATGTAGATGTCAACAACCGGGCTCCCGCTTGGACAGGGGTCCAGTATTTTTACAACTACCTTACCCGGGAAAAGGACCGCCCTGGACCTGTGGGGGAGGAGACGGATATCAGTCAGATGTGTCCGGGCGACTTTGTACAGCTTAGCTTTGTAAACGGGGTTTTCGCTCACAATCCTGTCATTGTTTCGGTGGGCAGAGAGCCCTCTCTGGACAATATCCTGGTGGCTGCCCACTCCGAGGATACCGACTACCGACCTCTGTCCACATATCCTGTTCAGTTAATTCGGTTTCTCCACATTGTGGGGGTGAAGCGTTGACCTGTGGTCCCCATCTGTGGTAGGATTATCTCTAAAGGGGGCAAAACCATGCGTCAACTGAAGAAGACATATCTGGAGATTACCAATCTGTGCAATCTGTCCTGCAATTTCTGCCCAGGAACCCGGCGTCCCCCTGGTTTTCTTTCCCCCGAGTCGTTTCAGACCCTGTCTAATAAATTGCGGCCCCATACGGAATATCTCTACCTCCACCTGATGGGAGAGCCGCTGTTCCACCCTCAGCTAGCCGAGATTTTGGACCGGGCGGCGGTTTTGGGCTTCAAGGTTATGATTACCACAAACGGGACGTTGCTAAAGGAACGCGGCGCCCTGCTCTGTGCAAGTCCGGCAGTGGAAAAGGTGAGTATTTCCATCCACTCCTTTGAGGGTAACGGAGGAACTGGACTGGAGGAATATCTGGCTGAGTGCTTCCGCTTTGTACGGGATGCCGCCAAGCGGGGAAAGCGCTGCGCCCTGCGTCTGTGGAATCTGGATGGAACGGATACCCAGGGGTCAAATCGTCAGAATGATGAGATATTAACCGCCTTGGAGCGGGCATTTCCCGGGCCATGGAGCGAGGGCCGCCGGGGAACGACCCTGTCTCCTCGTATCTACTTGGAGTTGGGAGAGAAGTTTGAATGGCCCGACTTGAGAGCCAATGAAATGAGCGGTCCCAGCTTTTGCTATGGACTTCGGGATCAGGTGGGGGTGTTGTGGGATGGAACGGTGGTGCCCTGCTGTCTGGACCACGAGGGAGATATTCCGCTGGGTAACCTCTATCATCAGACATTGGAGGAAATCTTGAACGGAGTCCGTGCCCAAGCAATCTATGACGGCTTTTCTCAGGGCAGGGCGCGGGAGCCTCTGTGCCGCCGCTGCGGTTTTTCCAGACGCTTCCAACGGAAATAGCAATGGCCGCTGAACAGAGCTGTCCACCAAATGCCGTATGAAATTGCCTTCGTATCAAATTATTTTCTGGTAATTGCAGGCATCATATGGTATAATGACAGTCGTCCTTCGGGATAGAGAGTACTTAAAACGCGGTGTGAGGGAACAGAATGGGACAGCATAACAGCAGAGATACTCTTCCTCTGGTCTTAAACGAGCAGACTTTTCCAATCATAGAACAGATTACCTCCGGAATGCCTGGCGGCTTTTTCATTTATCATGTGGAAGGCGATGGGCAGATTATCTATGTCAACAAGGCGTTGCTCCGAATGTACGGCTATGACAGCCTTGAGGAGTTTAAAGCGCATACCGGCTACACCTTCAGAGGACTTGTCCACCCGGCAGACTGGGAACAGGTGGAGGAGAGCATCCAGCTTCAGGTGCAGGAACGAAACGGCTTTGATTACGTGGAATATCAGATTATCCGAAAAGACGGCGAGATTCGCTGGATCGAGGACTTTGGACACTTTGTTCATACGGAATCCTTTGGAGACGTCTTCTATGTATTTGTGGACGATGCCACGGAGAGGCATCACACGGAGGAACTTGCGCGGGAAAAGCTGAAGACCCTGGAGAAGTTGGAGCATGAGACCACCGCTCTGCGAATCGTGCATGAAATTCTTCGGTCTGGCATGTGGACGATGGAATTTGATCAGAGCGGGACTATGGTGAGTGTGCTGTGGAGCGAGGAATTCCGAAGAATGCTGGGGTATCAGGATGAACTGGAATTTCCTAACACGCTGGAAGCATGGTCGAGCCTGCTTCATCCTGAGGATAGGGAACAGGCATTGTCAGAATATTTCGATACAATCAATGACTACACCGGAAGAAAAATCTATAATGTAGAATACCGACTGATGACAAAGGACTGCGGATATCGCTGGTTTCGTTCATCAGGCAAGCTCTCACGGCGGGCGGACGGCACGCCGATCACTTATGTTGGGATATTTGTAGATATTACCAAGAGAAAGGAGCTGGATCGGGCGCTCAAAGAGCAGAGAAAGCTTTTGGAGGACGCTCTCAAGCAGGCTCAGCGTTCCAATAAGGCGAAAACTGTTTTCCTCAACAACATGTCTCACGACATAAGAACCCCTATGAACGCTATTATCGGCTTTACTACCTTGGCATCCGCCCACTTAGACGACACGGAGTTGGTGAAAGATTATCTTTCCAAAATCATGGCCTCCAGCGACCATTTGCTTGCTCTAATCAATGATATGTTGGATATGAGCTCTATTGAGAGCGGGAAAATGCACATAGATGAGATGGAATGCGGTCTTTCAGAGATTATTCAGGATATTGAGACCGCTGTCGAGGTTGAGGTTGCTGTCAGGCATTTGGATTTTACAATAGATACAGCGAATATTTTGCATAACTGTTTTGTCTGCGACAAGCTCCGGCTGACCCAAGTGCTTTTGAACGTGATAAGCAATGCACTGAAATATACTCCGCCGGGCGGGAAAATCCAGGTTTTGATCTCGGAAAAAACCAACGTACCGGATGGATATGCCTCCTATGTATTTATTGTTCAAGATTCTGGAATCGGAATGAGCAAGGAATTTCAGACGCGCGTTTTTGACCCCTTTGAGCGGGAGAGGACATCAACTGTCAGCGGAATTCAGGGGACCGGTTTGGGATTAGCCATCACCAAAAGTATTGTTGATGTGATGAACGGTGTAATTTCGGTGGACAGTGAGGAGGGGAAAGGGACAAAATTTACCATTTCCTTTACTTTCCGGCTGCCTGACCGTCTAAGCAAGGCAGAAACACTTTCTCAACGGGGAATCACATGGCAAAATTTTTCTGGCAGGAGCGTCCTGCTAGTGGAGGACAATGAGCTGAATCAGGAGATTGCTTCTACAATTTTAAGAGAAGCTGGATTCATCGTCGATGTGGCGGCTGATGGAGCTGCTGCTTTGGAAAAGGTGAAAGCATCGTCTCTGAAAACATATGACGTTATTCTGATGGATATTCAAATGCCTGTGATGGATGGGTATGAGGCGACTAGACAGATCAGGGCACTGGACCATCCGGTGTTGTCAAAGATTCCTATTATCGCCGTAACCGCAAACACATTTGACGAGGATAAAAAGAGGGCTTTGGACGCAGGGATGAGTGGTTATCTGGGGAAACCCATTGAGTTAGAAAAGTTAATGAGCACTTTGCGAGATATTTTTCATTGAGAAAATAAACTGCCGGATGACAGCGGTCATCCGGCAGTTCTCTATTTGGACGGAATCCATCCATTTATAGACACAAGCCAATTAAGATGGCACAGCAGGGTCCCTCTTATGACATTTTTAACCGCTAACGTCGTTTCTGGGCTGAATTTTATCAAAGGAAGGATTTGTTAAATATACGTTCCGAGCGTCCATTTTTTCCTTGCACAGTCTCAGACATTCGCCGAACCGCTGGAAATGGACAATCTCTCGCTCCCGCAGGAAGCGAATCACATTATTTACATCCGGGTCATCGGACAAACGGAGGATGTTATCGTAAGTGAGGCGGGCCTTCTGCTCTGGTGCAATCACGAAAGTGCAACCTGTGGCTAAAAGTTCCAGTGTATCTCAATGGGAACATCCTTCGTTTTGGGGATGCGCTTG
>CATKHE010000254.1 GCA_949747935.1 uncultured Eubacteriales bacterium | reverse complement strand
GGTCCACACCATCGTGGGGGCCGGCGACGCCGAGGGCTCCATGAACGCCGCCAACATCCTCAAGCCCGCCCTCAGCCGGGGGGAGCTCCAGGTCATCGGCGCCACCACCCTCAACGAGTCCCGGAAACACATCGAGAAGGACACCGCCCTGGAGCGGCGCTTCCAGCCTGTCATCGTGGAGGAGCCCTCCATTGAGGACAGCGTGAAGGTCATTGAGGGCATCGTCCCATACTATGAAAAATTCCACCAGGTGGCCGTCTCCCCCGCCATGTGCCGGCTGGCTGTCACTATGAGCGAGCGGTACATCACCGACCGCTACCTGCCCGACAAGGCCATCGACCTCATTGACGAGGCCTGCTCCAACGTAAACCTCCACAACAAGGCTCTGGCCCGCCTCAATGAGGTGGACAAGGAACTGGCCGATCTGAACAAGGAGAAGGAGGTCATGATGGCCGCCGGCACCGAGGAATCCTATGAGCGGCTGGCCGCCATCAAGAGCATGGAGCTGCGGCTGGAGGAGGAGAAAACGGGGCTGGAGAGCGAGGCCCACCCCGCCCTCACCCAGGAGCACCTGGCCAACGTCATCGAGCTGTGGACCAATATCCCCGCCAGCCGTATCCAGGAACAGGAGTTCCAGCGTCTGGCCAAGCTGGAGGAGCGGCTGGAGGAGCATGTCATCGGCCAAAAGGAGGCTGTGAAGGCTGTCTCCGCCGCCATCCGCCGGGGCCGGGTGGGCATCTCCCCCAAGCGCAAGCCTGTCTCCTTTATCTTCGTGGGCTCCACCGGCGTGGGCAAGACCGAGCTGGTGAAGCAACTGGCCGCCGACCTCTTCGACACCCCAGAATCCTTGATCCGGCTGGATATGTCCGAATTTATGGAGAAGCACGCCGTCTCCCGAATCATCGGTTCCCCTCCGGGGTACGTGGGCTATGATGAGGCGGGCCAGCTCACCGAGAAAATCAGGCGCAAGCCCTACTCCGTTGTCCTCTTCGACGAGATCGAAAAGGCCCATCCCGACGTGCTTAACATCCTCCTTCAGGTTCTGGACGACGGTCGTATCACCGATGCACACGGTCGGACTGTGAACTTTGAGAACACCGTCGTTGTTATGACCACCAACGCTGGGAGCAGTACCAAGGGGGGCGGCTCTGTGGGCTTCGGCCGCACCGCCAACGAGCAGGGCAAGGACCGGGCTATGAAAGCTCTCAACGACTTCCTCCGCCCCGAGTTTATCAACCGGGTGGACGAGATCGTTTACTTCAACCAGCTGTCTGAGGACAATTTCAAGGGCATCGCCGTGCTTATGCTTAAAGAACTGGTAGGCACCCTGAAGGAAAAGGAAATCAATTTCACTTGGGACGAGACCCTCCTCAATTACTTGGTGAAGAAATCCTATTCCGCCACCTACGGCGCCCGGAATCTGCGCCGCCTCATTCAGAAGGAACTGGAGGATGCCATCGCCGTCCGGCTCATTGAGGGCTGGCAGGAGCCGGTGTCCCAACTCAAGGCCGTCTCCAACGGAGAGAAGCTGGAGCTTCTGGCAATGTAAAACCAACCGGCGGCGTACAGTTTATCCTGTGTGCCGCCGGTTTTATACTATTTAATTGGACCTATGGTGATACGCATGGCAGAAAACTATATCAAGTTCTGTTCTATATTCTTTTGTCCACTTCTTCGCATTTACCCTTGCAAAGCCTGTCATGTTCTGCTATAATGCCAATGAAAACAAAAATGCGGCAGCTTTATGGGTGTTACCAGCACCCGCAAAGCCTGCATAGGTGGACTCATCACCTACACAACGGCCATCGGCCGCACCGCATGGATATTATACGACGGACGGTCCTTTTTGTAAAGGGTCTGGTTTGTTGTGGTATTCATATGTCCGTGTTGCCGAAGATCTTCTTTGCTGTGTAGGCTTTGCACCTGCACGGCGTTTTTGTTTCCCCAGCTCTCGGGGACGGCCAATGTCCCCAGGGCTGCGGTAAAATAAAGAAGGGATTGAACCAAATGGGCTACTGTGAAAAACATCTGAAAAAAGAAAAGGGCGGTACAGTATCAGAAATTATTATGTATATATGCGCCGTCCCCTTCGCACTGGTCGGCGTAATCTTTCTGTGTATGCTGGGATATATGTCGATCTTTGAGTGGGCATCCTTTGGAGTTGGCGGCATAATAATATCGCTGTTTTTCGGTGCGGCCTTCCTCTTCATCGGAATCTGCTTTGTCTGGGGCGCCCGTATCCACCGCAAAAAACGCTTGGCCATCGGCACCGACGTAGAAAACAGCAACCTGATCCAGTCCATCCGTGCCCAGGTCCCAACGGACCAGTCCAGCCTTCCTGTCCCGGAGCTATTCGCCCTGGTAGACAAAGATTTAGCGGGAGGCCAGACTTTCGGCAATGTCGATCTAGGACGCACCTGGGTTTTGATCGGGGATCAGGCCATTCTGCTGCGCAGTCTCCAGGGTGTTTTTTGGATCAAAAGGGTCCACACCACCAGCAAGGTGGTCGCCACCTCCTACGATGTCAACATCTACGACTCCACCCGGCTGATCGCCTTCCCTACCTTCGCCCGCAAGAGCGAGGCCAAGCGGTGCTGCGAGGCCCTGGCCGCCGCCGCACCTCAAGTACAGTCAGGCGGTTCCAAGGAGGAAAAAGCCTTTCTGAAATTCCTGGAAGAGGTTAAAAAGGCGAAGCAGTAGCAACTTAAGCCGCCGTCACAAAAATGTGGCGGCGGCTGTTTTTATCCAAACATGGAGAACAGGTCCATCTGGCTGGTCTCGGGCAGGTCACCGAAGGCCCCGGCCTCTTTCAGCAGCTGGATATGGGTCTTGGACACCTTGGGGCAGGCGGCGGACACCTCCTCAATGGAGATAAACTCCCGTCCCTCCCGCTGCTCGGCCAGAGAGATGGCAGCCGTCTCCCCCAGCCCGGCCACCGACACGAAGGGGGGCCGCAGAGTGCCCTTCTCCTCATCCATAGTAAAGCGGATGGCCTCCGACTGGTAGACATCC
>CATKHE010000253.1 GCA_949747935.1 uncultured Eubacteriales bacterium | reverse complement strand
TCCACCCGCTGGAGCTTCTGCATCTCATAGGCCCGCTTGTTCAGCACATCGATAATGCCGGTGACCTTCTTGTTGTCGTCCCAGATGGGAACCACCAGGGGGGCAATCTTGTTGCCGTACTTCTCCCGCAGTGCCTCGAAGGTTGCGTTGTAGTCGGAGTTGTCCTCATCCGTCTTGGAGATGTAGATAAACCGTGGCATGTTCCGCTCCTCGCAGTACTTCCAGGCCTTCTCCAGACCCACGGAGATACCGTCCTTGGCAGAGCAGACGATGATGGCGGCGTCGGCGGCCCGGAGGGCCTCCATCACCTCGCCGGAAAAGTCGAACCCGCCTGGGGTGTCCAGCACGTTGATCTTGCAGCCCTTATACTCTATGGGGGCCACCGCCAGGGAGATGGAAATCTGACGCTTGACCTCCTCGGGGTCGTAGTCGCAGACGGTGTTGCCGTCAGTGGCTCTGCCCATGCGGTCAATGGCCTTGGTCATGTACAGCAGGCTCTCTGCCAGGGCGGTCTTGCCGCTGCCGCCATGTCCGATGAGGGCCACATTGCGGATGTTTTGTACAGAATAGCTCATAGTTGGTTCCACTCCTTATCGTTTCAGTATCGCCCTGGACGGCTCGTCCAGCCTGAAAAGGGCGTTACACGCTGTTTGTCATTATACACCAAATTTCTTTCCCTGACAACTGTTTTTTTGAGGGATTTTGGTTAGCAAGTTTTTATACTATTTCTTAATAAAAAATCTAACTATCCAATCTATGCCCATGATAGTGGAAATGACCTGGTTAGACAAAGAGGAAATAGTATCGCACAATCGCTCGACAATTTTCCAGAGCAGAAAATACTTCGTTATTGAACCCGCGTTTTCGAATTTCTTTTCAAATCTGTTCAATAGGATTCATTTCAGTCGTATTGGATGGGATATAGAAAAGGACAATATTATCAGGCAAATTTAATCCGCCAGATTTATGCCATGCGGCGCTGTCACAGCAAAGCAATGTGACATCATCAGGATATTGTTCCGATAATTGTTTCAAAAAGAGATTCATGCATGCTGTATGGCAGTATGGCAAGATAAGAAAGCAATCCTCGCCAGTCAGCGGCTCTACCGCTCCATAGACATAGCGATACTCCCGGATATAGTGGCAAGGCATACTGGGACAAATCCCTTTTTCACACCAGCAGTATTCGGGTTTGTTAATCCGCCCAAATCCAGCCTCATCCTGAAATATTAACCGAACTGTCTTTCCTCTGTGGATCACTTTCAGATCCTGGACGGTAGTGTTAATTTTTTTGTGGCCGCTATCTCTTCCTCGCTGAATTTATATCTGCCAGCCATTTTCATCATCCGGATTTATTTTACCATGCCCTCCGCCCGCAAACACCTAACTCTGATACTTCATATCTACTTCTAATCCGCTCATTTTCGAGCTCCTTCCTGATGCCCGCCCCTTTCCCATGTAGTAAAAAATATCAGCCGGACAAATTCCAACTGTCTATATTACATAATAAACTTACCCAGAAAAAATAAGATGAAAAGGGGCTTCCTCTTTGAGAAAAAATTTGGTATAATAGGGCACAAAATTGTCCCGCGGCCGCCTGAGTGGGAATATGCGGCCTGCAACAGGGCACATGGACCGTATTGGGAGTGAAAAAATGGAGAAACAGGAGAAAATTCTGATTATTGACGATAGCCCGGTACAGGCCAGCCAGCTCAAGTCCATTTTGGAGGAGGACTATGAGATTACACTGGCCCACACCTCGGAACTTGGCTTGCGATACGCTGAAAATGGGAGTTATGCACTGGTGCTGCTGGATGTAGTAATGCCAGGCATGGACGGTTTTGTGCTGCTGAAAAAGCTGCAGGAGGAAGTAATCACCCGGCACACTCCAGTAATTTTGATTACCAGTCTGAACGATGTGGTAAACGAGGAACGGGGGCTGACTCTGGGGGCGGTGGACTACATTACCAAGCCCTATCATCCTCCCATTGTCCGGGCAAGGGTGAACACCCATATTAAGCTTTACCGCTACCGGCAGCAGGTGGAGCAGAAGGCTATGGTGGACGCTATGACCGGCGTGGCCAATCGGCTCAGCTATGACACTTGCTACCATAATAAGTGGCAGGACGCCGCCCGATTCAGGGTACCCATCTCCCTGTGTATGATGGATATTGACAAATTTAAGGTGTACAATGACACGTTTGGCCATCCGGCCGGGGACAAGGTGATTCAGGCGGTGGCAAAGACGGCCACTTCTTTCCTGCGGCGCAGCACAGATTTCTTTGCCAGATATGGCGGAGAGGAGTTTGTGGCGATTATTTTGGGCAATGAAACCGAGGCCGCCTTCAATCAGATGAAAAAGCTGCGTCAGGCGGTGGAGGAACTGCACATTCCCCACAGCCCGGAGGTCTCTGAGTGGGTCACGGTCAGTATCGGTGGTGTTACTATTGTGCCCAGAATGGAAGATTCTTATGAGAACTATTTGAAAATCGCAGACACAATGCTCTATGACGCCAAGCGGTTTGGACGCAACAGGGTGGTATGGTCAACCGAGAAAATGGAGCAGCTGCGGGAGAAGTAAGATTCAACTCTGGAGGGCGGATAGCAAATGAAACTGTTTGGGTTTTTTAGAAGTCCGAAGGAACGGGAAGCGGAAGAATCTGAGAGACGGGCGCAGGAGGAGGATCTGGAGATCTATTCCGGGATGAGGGTGGAAGTGACCTCCAATGACGGAAGAATGTTTCTGGTGGCCAAGCTGATTGGCCTGCGGGGAGACCGCGCCCAGCTCAAGCCCAGTACCGACGGCAGCCTGATGAGTACGCTGGAGGAGCCGCTGCCTGTGACCCTGCGGGGCTATAGCAGTAAGGAGAACAAAGCCGTTATTATGGAATGCACTGTGCGTTCCGGGCCAAAAGGTGTATTACAGGCGGAGCATCTGGCACTAATTAAACGGAGCAACGACCGTGCGTTTTTCCGCATGGATACCAATCTGACTGCGAGCATTACGGCCATGGGACGGCTGGGTGTGCCGGCGGAGGATTGCCGGCTGCTGAATATCAGTGTAGGCGGCGCCTGTATCGGCTCCGGGGTGCGGCATAATATAGGAGATAAGTTCCTGCTGCGGGTGCGGTTGCTGCCTAATTTGGAGCCCAATCTGCTGGTCTGTCAAATCCTGCGCATCATTGAACGCAGATATGGCAGCTTTGAGTATGGATGCCGTTTCCTGCAACTGAGCGAGCAGGAGGAGGAACGGATTTTACAGATTATTTTCGATATGCAGAGACAGGCCCGAACTTAGACCAGTCAAAAAGAAAGAGATGCAAAACGGCAGGGCTTTATAAAGATTTTTCATAGCGCAGCAGATATTCTGCACTGTGGCAACCAGAGATTTGGGTAGCCTGCTGTGTAGATAACCTTAATCTCCGGTTTCCGTTCGGTAGCAAGACAAAGCTCAATTTCCTTGGGTGTCAGAAGGCCGAAATTTTGCTGGACTCGGCGGGTGTTATAGTAACGGACATAGCTTCAAATCATCTGGATAAGCTTGTTGCTTGTTTTTTTGAGGAGGCGATCTCCTCCTCGCTGGCTCGTTTCGGATGCCTGCTCCGAAGCATGACTTTTCGCCAGCCATGTCGCTTCAGCATTCGATAGATCTGACTGCTGCCAATGCTGTATCCTACTTTCTTCACATAAGCCGCTTCTATTTCTCGGACATCCAGTACGTGTCCCCTGCTCTGAGCGCTGGCAATAGGGTTCCAGGAAAGCTACCTCTTTGTCTATGCTCATATTCCGACGGTTTCCTGTATAATGCTTTTCGGATATGGCCTGCAGTCCTTCCTCATAATACTTGCGGATCAGATTCGTTATATGCGCATGGCCAAATCCGGTCGCCTTCCCGATCTTCTTTATGGATTTTCCTTCGTATGTAAGGCCAGCACTTTCAAACGCTTCTCTATTTGCTTGTCCCAGCTCCTTTTTGCGCTGGTTTGATTTCCGCATATTGTTCTGCACTGAATTTATATTTCATTTCTATCACCAGAGTCATGGCAGTATATTTATCCTCTAAATGCTACTTCTTATTGAGTTTAGACAGTGTCTACACAAGATAAAGGGATTGTGATAGAATAGAAACATCTGAAAAGACAGGGGAGAGAACGAAGGAAGCTTCTTATCACAGACATGACATAAATGATAAAGTGTGGGCGTTGTGTGAACCAGATTTGCCAGGACATGTCTAAGGCAAAAGGGGGGCTCAACACCAAAATACATCTGGCCGTGGGTGCACATGGTATGCCAGTGTGAATCCTTATTACAGAAGGTTCCAGAGCGGATTGTAAAGAAACTGTCCATCTGATAGAAAGTATTAGCGTGGAAGTTTTACTGACAGATCAGGGCTATGACACAAACGACGTTTTGGCCTATGCAGTTTCGGCCGGCATGCAGGCCGTGATTCCCCCCAAAAAGAACCGAAAGGAACAACGTGAATGCGACGAATACCTCTAGAAGCTGCGTCATTTGGTAGAGAACTGTTTCCTTGTTTTGAAACGCTGGAGGGGTATTGCCACTCGTTATGCAAAAACTTCAGACGCTTTTCTTGCTGCGGTACAAATTCGTTGTATCGCCATTTTGGTTTCCATTCGTACCTAATTCATGTAGACACTATCTAGATGATTTACGTCACGGGTGCCCACGACCTGCCTGGATACTTGTATAGCTGAATCTCTTATTACCCCGGATGATGAAGGTAGAAATCTCTTGTCGTGTGGGAAATGCACCCACAAAGCCACTTTACCAGTGTTTTTCAGCTCCTACTGCATAGCAAAGGCATAAAAAAGCGGGTAAGAAACTCTTTGTTTCCTACTCGCCTTTTTCCGCGCCCTGTATGGCAGCTACCTTATTCCAGTTTACTGGTTGAAACTGTCTTATGAGTAGCTACCATAGGCTTGCAGTTTTCTTGCGCTCCTGACACGATTCTTTATTCATTCAGTAAATCCGGCGCGTCATCAGACTGCGCCGGATTCTGAAATACTCAAACCTCAAAGATAATGGGAACACCCTCGCAGCAAACCATACCACTATAGACCTCCACCATCCGGCCATCCACCAAATTGGAATAGAAACCATCGGCGGCATCTACCTCCACCAGAGAGTTGTTCCCCTGAACACTGAATATTCCAATCAGGCGGCGCTCCCCTTTTCTATGAGAGGCATACAGAATATCCCTGGGCAGGGCATGGACCTCATACCGGCTGTTGGTGAGAATAGGGTTCCGCTTCAGCTTCGCCAGTATTTGCAGCAGGTCCGTAATATCCTCTCCGCTCCAATCCAATTTATCCTCGTCAAACAGGCTGGGCCGGTGAGTGCAGGACCGCTCCTGCCCAGCATAGAGCAAGGTGATTCCCTTCTGGAAATAGAGAAAAGCGGTCCAGTTGAGCAAAGCGGTCCGATCCGGGATGATGAAGGCGGCCCGAGCCCGGTCATGGTTCTCCAAAAAGCGCAGCTTCACAAAGTTTTCAGGGTAGGTAAACTCCTGCCGGCTCACAGCCTCCGCATACTCTCTCAGGGACGCTTTCCCCTCCAGATAGCTCTGAAGCTGGTCAAAAATATCGTAATCATAGCAGGCATCAAAGGCCTGGAAGCACTCGGAATCGGACAACACCTCCAGCCCATTGGCCCGGCCCTCCTGAACAAAGGGAGGCTCCACCGATTCGGCCAGCCAGAAACAGCCGGGACGCACCGTTTCCACCTCCGCCCGGGCCTTGAGCCAAAATTCCAGGGGAACCAGAGGCGCCACATCGCACCGGAAGCCATCTACCATGGAAGCCCAGTATTTCAGCGTCTCAATCTGGTAGTCCCACAGCTCAGGCTGGGAATAATCCAGGTCGATGATGTCGGTCCAGTCCCCAACCCGGTTGCCGAAACCGCCGTCTGGTTTGCGGTAGAACCACTCGGGGTGGTGCTGGGCCAGCCAGGAATCGGGGGAGGTGTGGTTATACACCACGTCGATGATGCACTTCATCCCCTTGGCGTGGATGTCATCCACCAGACGCTGGAAATCCTCCAGCGTGCCGTACTCCGGGTTGACTGCCCGGTAGTCCTGGATGGCATAGGGGCTGCCCAGGCTTCCCTTTCGGGCCTTTTCCCCCACCGGGTGAATAGGCAGCAGCCAGATGATATCTGTCCCCAGAGACTGAATTCGATCCAAATCCCGCCGAACTCCCTCAAAGGTGCCCTCCGGGCTGTAATTGCGTACAAAAACAGAATAAATAATCTGATTGCGATAGGATTTGTCCGTGTTTTTCGCCATAGTAATTCTCCTCTCTTTATGTCAGCGGTTGATTTCCCGTTTGTCAGTCCGGCCCATAAGCCAGTCCACGGACTGCTCAGCTTTTATCGCGGGCTCCTACTGGGAATCCGCCTGTGCGGTGCTTGCTTTGACAGGCATTAGTGCCTGTCCTTTTTATTCCGCCGGTCCTCGTCCACCTCATAGGCCTTGATGATCCGCTGGACCAGGGCGTGACGCACCACATCGGACTCATTGAGCCGAAGGATAGCGATGTCCTCCACCCCCTTCAGCACCCGCATGGCCTCCCGCAGGCCGGACACCTTGTCCGCCGGCAGGTCGATCTGAGTGATATCGCCGGTAATGACGATCTTGGACCCGAAGCCCAGGCGGGTCAGGAACATTTTCATCTGCTCCCGGCTGGTATTCTGGGCCTCGTCCAGAATAATGAAGGAGTCGTCCAGGGTGCGGCCCCGCATATAGGCCAGGGGGGCCACCTCGATGTTGCCCCGCTCCAGGTACTTCTGATAGGTCTCCGGGCCAAGCATCTCAAACAGAGCGTCATACAGGGGCCGCAGATAGGGGTCCACCTTGGACTGGAGATCGCCGGGGAGGAAGCCCAGCCGCTCACCCGCCTCCACTGCCGGGCGGGTGAGGATGATTCGATTGATCTCCTTGGCCCGGAAGGCCGCCACAGCGGCGGCCACCGCCAGATAGGTCTTGCCTGTGCCGGCAGGACCCACTCCCACAGTGACCACATTGTCCTTTATGGCCTCCACATACTTCTTCTGTCCCAGAGTTTTCGCCTTGATAGGCTTGCCCTTGGCGGTAACGCAGATTACGTCTCCCGCCAACTGAACAATCTGTCCTTCCCGGCCCTCCTTGACCAGTTGAATGATATAGCGCACATTCTGCTCGTTAATCGTCTCTCCCTTGGAGGCCAGGATCATCAGATTCTCAATCGCCCTGACGGCGTACATAACTCCCTCTGGGTCCTCCCCCGCTACCTTGAGCATGGAGTCACGGCTCACCACTGTAATTCCCATCTCATGCTCGATGATGCGGATGTTCTCATCGAAGGAGCCGAATACGTTGATGGTCTCCTCCAGGCGCTCCAGGCTGATGGTCTGTTCTGTCATAGGTATGCGATCTCTCCTTGGTTTGGTCAAATCTTCTGTAGGGCGCGTCGTTTCCCTGCCGTTCTCTCGAAGCGGCGGGCCAGGTCGTCCCGCCCTACGAATTCTCCGTCCCAGGCATTTCCTCGCCGATCTCCTCCAGACACCGGGCGGTGAGCGTGACCTCCAGCCGTCCATCGGCCACCCGGGCGGAAAACCGGGTGCTCTCCACCTCTCCGTCCTCACCGATGAGGGCGGACAGCTGCTTATGCAGCTGCTCCTCCAACAGGGTCTGGGCAGCGGTCCGGTCCACCTGCACTGTGCGGGGCTGATACTCCCGGAATCTCTCTCTGCTCAGGACAAAGGGCAGCGCACGCCCGTCCGGAAGAATCGCTTGATGCACTGTGGTTATTTTATCATACATTGGCCAGGAAATGCCAGTGTTTCCAAAAATTTTTATTCTCTGTCCAAAAATACTGACTGACCAAGCACTTTTTTCCACTCCTGTATAGTCTTTTGCCGCTGTTTCAAGTGGGATTGCCGCAGTGAGGACCCTCCAAGTCCTGGCCCACACCCGCCCTCGGGCATGGGTCTGGTAGTAGCGGGTGGGCAGCTCGCTGTACATAGGCGGCTCCAGAGTCACAGTTCCGGAAATCAGAATGTCTCCCTCCGCCACCACGTCCCCGGCCTGGACAACGGCGTCTCCCTGCTCCGCCTCAACGCGGGTGACTACCCCATCCGCCTGCGCAGCGATGTTGTAGTACCCCGATTCGTCAATCCGCTCCGGTTCCTTCACGGCCTCCCGGACGATGACCTCCACCCGGGTGCCATGGAGATTAATGGCCATCCAGGACAGATCCTTCAGCTGGAGAAGGGCGTCCTGGGCCAGCTGCTTGCGGTTCAGCGCAGGACCGTATACCCCCGGGCGCACCCCCATTTGCCGCAGCTGACTGAGAATCACAGCGTCAGGCACCCGCTCGTTGCCCGAGACCTCCACCGTCAGCACAAAGCGGGACAGAACGCTCACCGCGCACAGGGTGAAGACCAGCCCGGTTAAAAAGGCGTACCGGGTGCGGAACCGGCCCAGGAAGTCGGGCAGGCCCCGGCTGGCCTCCCGCTCCACCTCGCAGCCCGCCCGCTGGGCCAGCTCCTCCAGCCAGCCCAACGTGCGCCGCCGGGTGGTGAGGCGGACGGTGTTTTTGTCCAGCCACTCCATGGCCCAGAAGTCGATTCCCTCCTGGGCGCACAGGTTAATCAGCCGCTCGGGAAAGGGGCCCGTCAGCCGGAGGATTACCATTCCCCGGAGAAAATTCATCAGCCTTCTCATGGGTCCCTCCTACGACAGCGTGATTTGGGAAATTTTCCCTGTAATCAGCAGCTCGAAGCCCGTCATGGCCCGCAGCTCCAGCTCCTGACCGGCGATTTTGATCAGGAACACCCCGCCGCTGACGTGGATCTCCTCCTGTCCGTAGGCCAGGATCCCCTTGTGGTTCTCCACCCGCAGCTCCCCATCCCCCACCAGCTCCACCTTGGGCAGACCGGCCAGTGCGTCGGCGGGCAGGTCGAAGGTCTCCGCCGCCCGCTCCAAAAATCCAAACCTACGGGGCTTCATAAAAATCACCTCTCCCCTATCTCTATGCCGGGGAGAGGTGAAACTTTC
>CATKHE010000252.1 GCA_949747935.1 uncultured Eubacteriales bacterium | reverse complement strand
TACCAGCCTCGGGGGCGAAAGTGAGCCCGCCCCGGCGTACCCGCTGGAGCCGCTCCATCAGGCTCATGGAGAAGGTGTCCGCCCGCAGGGAGGGCAGGGACAGCCCGATATCCCGGGGGGCGCAATAGTCCAGGAGGTCGTCGCACAGGGGCAGCAGGTGGGGATAGTCGGTGGACGACAGCCTGGACAGGGTCATCTCCTAGTAGCCCGAATCCTCAATGGCTTCCCTCCCATATTTTGCCAGCAGCTCCGGGCTGCGGGACCGCACCGGCCGGTAGGCGTAGCCCGCCTGACAGAACCTGCACCCCCGGATACAGCCCCGGAAAAGCTCCAGCATCACCCGGTCGTGGACGATCTCGGTGGAGGGAATGATGGTCTTGACCGGAAAATAGGCCTTGTCGAAGTCCTGGATGATCCGCTTGGTGACGGTTTCCGGAGCGCCGCTCTCTTCTTTTATGTCAACCGATTCCAACGTGCCGTCGGGGCGATAGACCGGCTCATAGAAAGAGGGTACATATATCCCCTCAATTTTTGCGGCCTCCTCCAGGAACTCCCCCTTGGACCAGCCATCCTCCTTTGCCTGTTGATAGAGGTTGATGTACTCCAGGGTGACGTCCTCCCCCTCCCCCAGAACGAAGAAGTCCACAAAAGGGGCCAGAGGCTCGGGGTTATAACAGCAGGTGCCCCCCGCCACAATCAGCGGAGTCAACTCATGGCGGTCCTCGCTGCGCAGAGCCAGACCGGCCAGATCCAGCATATTGAGCACATTGGTATAGGCCATCTCATAACCCAGAGAAAAGCCAATGATATCAAAGTCGGCGATGGGGTCCCCACTCTCCAGGCCGTAGAGCAGCAGCCCCTCCCGGCGCAGCTCCTCCTCCATGTCTCCCCAGGGGGCAAAGCACCGCTCGCACCAGATATCAGGCCGCTGGTTCATCACTCCATAGAGAATCCGACAGCCCAGGTTGGACATGCCAATTTCATAGGTATCCGGAAAGCACAGGGCAAAACGGGTGCTTATTTCACTCTTGTCCTTCACAACAGCGTTATATTCCCCGCCCGTATAGCGGGCCGGCTTTTGCACGTGAGGCAGAATACGTTCCAAGGTACAATTCATCATGTTACCCCCAGGTTATGTATGACATGTGATTCATTGTACCTTTTTCTGTTCCTTTTGACAAGCATTATTTGCTTCCCAGGCAAAATTTGTCCTTTATTTTTAATCTCTGCCTTAAAAAATCCGCCGCCAGCCACAGGGAAACTAGAAGCAACGTCATATTCCCGCAGATTCCGGCCAATATAACCCCGCCGGTCAGGGCAGCAGCGGCGCACAGACCACTCAAACAGCCGCACAGCCAGTCTGCCGGGCCAGGACCGGCCAGCAGCGCCAGAGTGCAGTGCAGCGCCCGTCCCCCGTCCAGCCGTCCAGCCGGAAACAAATTAAACAGGGCCAGTGCTAAATTCAACCCCGCAAAGGCTGTCCACCGCCCACAGCCGCAGCAGACCAGCGCCAGCAGCAGATTGACTCCAGGTCCCGCCAGCGCGGACACTCCTTCCTGCCAGTATCCCATCGGCTGAGCCAGGATGATCTCAGCCCCGCAGGCCGTAAGGCGAATTCTTTTTATACTTCCTCCCAGGAAATGGATGGCAAACACATGCCCGAGCTCATGGGCCCCACAGCTCAGTACCGCCATAGGCACGAGAAAGGACCGGTCCAAATAATTGAGCCAGGCCAGCAGCAGAAAAAAACCGCCCGTTGCCTCTAACCTGCCCAATCCCATCACTGTTCCAAAAATTCCACATAGTAAGCCGGGTTTAAATGCATCTTCTGATATTTTAATTCCAGATGCAGATGGGGCCCTGTGGAATTCCCCGTTGAACCAATCTCAGCCACCTTCTCTCCCATTGTGACTGTCTGTCCTTTGGTTACAACAATTTTACTGCAGTGCGCATAAAAAGACTTTACACCATTGCCATGGTCCAGCTGAAGGTAAAGACCGTAGGAATCATCCTCTCCGGTATACTCGACTGTTCCATCTGAAAAAGCGGCGATAGGGTCTCCCTGCTGTCCGCCGATATCGACGCCTCCATGAAACAGATATTTTCCATTGATCGGGTGATCTCGATAGCCATATTCTGAGTTGAGGCGGCCCAGCACCGGAACAATCGTTTCAATCTCACCCAAGGACAACTGATCCATTGTATAGTTATTGGGCAAAGGATCACCGCTGTAATCTGATATCGTGATCACTGTACCCGCTGCCTGTACAGCGGGGGGCTCTGGAACCACATCCTCTTCCACCGGTTCGGTCTCCTCCTGAACCGGCGTTTCCTCAGTCAACTCCACACCAAGCCGGGAAAAATCGGCGTAATGGACGGTGCGGGCTGCTGCGGCAGCATGCTGACTGAGAAATTCCAGCTCCGAGGTCAGCACCCCGGCTGGCTTTGGTGACACATACGATATCTCGCCCGTTTGAGAAGGATTGTTTTCCTGTGCTCCTGGTCCAAATACCTCTACGCAAAATGTTCCAAAATCTGACAGTACAGAATCCCCTTTAGACAAGGCTTCTCCCAAATTGGCTAACGTCTGTTGAAAATCCAGATCAGTGGCAATAAGGGCCAAAATATTTTCCCGCACTTGGTTCATCTTTTGTGGAAACATACCTTTTCCTAAAAAAATGGCAAAAAACAGCGCCAGACAGATTATCAGCTGAGTAAGCCGAACCTGCTCCTGACTGTAAGGTCCTCTCCTCTGTCTGCTCCTGCCCACGCTATATCTTACGCTCCTTCTCTGTCCCATCACCTGTGTGCCCTGATCGTACATAGCCGACCCTCCCCGTAGATTTTTGTGATGGTAACAATCTATTTCCTACAAGCGACTAATATGCCTGCCTGCCAGATCGAAGAAAACCTGGAATCCCTCTATCAACCGCGTTGTAATTGTGCAATCCGCTGTGGTATCAGAAGTGATAAAGAATCGCCCCAACATACCATGTGCATCCACGGCCAAATGTGTCTTGGTGTTGAGCCCCCTTTTATGTGGTCCATCGCTTGATTTCTGCCCCGTGCGCCAGCGGCGTCCGGATGTACTTTGACACGACTGGCACCAATCATCAGCCACTCAAAGCCTGTGTCATTCACCGAACTTCCAGAATCCGTTCCCAAATTCCTTTATCAAGCCATTGGCAGAATTGGCGGTGTACATTCTTCCAGTTTCTATATCCTTGCTCTGGTAGCGTTCTCCTCGTTATAGCTTCTCTGTCCCTTATGTTGATGAGGGCATGGGAAACGGGAAAACGTTTGTCAAAGGCAGACAACTATATTTTTTTCACAAGATGTGTCATTTCACGAAATTGCTTTCTGAAATGTCAAAATTGCTTTACATCCACTTTGGGGTGCACTTTCGATTTTCATTATCTCGCCATGTGCCTCCACAATTTTCCTTACTAACAACAGCCCCAGCCCATGCCGCAAATCCAGCCGTTCATCGGTGCTTTCCATATAGTGCGGTTTTTCTTCCAGCT
>CATKHE010000251.1 GCA_949747935.1 uncultured Eubacteriales bacterium | reverse complement strand
GGTGATGGCGGTGTCCCCCTCCTTCACCTCCTGACCGGGGGTCAGGGTGCAGGAGAAGACCTGTCCGTCAATGGGAGCCACGGCGTTGAAGTTCTGAAGCCCCTCCTCTGCCTTGGCCAGATCCTCCAGAGCGGTCTCGATCTGCTCATTTTGGGCCCGGATGTCAGCCTCAATGGTATCGGAACCCAGAGTAAGGAGTACTTCCCCCTCCTTCACGTCGGCGTACTTGAGCAGATTGCCCTGACTCAGCACCGGGCCTTTGGCCTTGGTCTTAATCTCCCGGACCTCATAGAACTCAGTCTTGCCATTCTCATAGGGGTAAATATCAGTGCCGTCGCCGGCAGTGAGAACAGCGGAGGCGTCCATCCCGGCGGTAAGGGTGCCCGGGTTGTCAAAAGCGATAACCACCTCGAAGCTTACGCCGCCCTCGGGGGATATGTAGCTAACCTTGTTGATCTTTTCCACCCTGCCCGTGAAAGGACGCATCACTGCGGGAATAGTCACCTGAACAGACTGCCCCACCTGGATGTCATTCTCATAGGCATAGCTGAAATAGAGGGACAGCTTCAGCTTCTTGTCGTTGACCAGAGTGGCCACTGTGGTCCCCTCGATCACATCATCCTCCACCTGAAACTCTCCCACCTCCTGGAGCTTGCCCGAAAAGGGGGCCCGGACAGTGAGGTTGGACATCTGCTTCTGCAGACCGGCCAGATCCTTATACAGGTCGTCCAGCTTCTCCTGGGCCTTCTGCAGGTTGTCCCGGGCGGCCTGACTGTCGATGGTATACAACGGGTCGCCGGCGAAGACGGTCTGACCCACCTCCACATAGACCTCCTGCACCGTGCCGGCGGCGTTCAGGGTGATGGCCGCCGATTCCTTGGGCACGGCGGTACCGTAGCCCTGGACCACGCTCTGAATGGTATTCAGCCGGGCCAGGTCGGTGAGGGGTTCGCCTGCGGCGGAGTCCTCACGAAAGACCAGATACCACATGCCAAAGCCCGTTCCAGCCACAACGGCCGCAAGCACCGCCAGCGCGATGATGCGCTGGATCATCTTTTTCTTTCCCTTCCCCTTGGGCTTCGCCGGCGTTCTGGGCGGAGCGGCAGGGGTCTGAACCGCCTCCTGCACGGGGGCGGCGTTCTGCGTATCCTTTACTTCTGTCATAGCGGCTTCCTCCTTTTCTAACAGCCGCCCCGGCTCCGGGACGGGCGCACGCTGTCCATTGGATTTGATTATATGCCTGTTGGACAAGGTAAACAACTACAATGCGGTTACAAAAGTTTAAAATTTTCTTAAGGCACCTGGGACAGACATGTCCCTCTCTCTATATAGACGCAGGGACCGGAAAAAAGTTCCGGCCCCGCAGAATTTTTTATATTTTATCCATATGGGCCGAGGCGGCCTTGAGCATCAGCCGCTTGGTGCCCACGTTGTCAAAGGCGATTTCCACCAAAGCGTCGCCCCCCATAGCCTGGAGGGACAGCACCATTCCCCGGCCGAAGGCCTTGTGGTTGACCATGTCCCCCTTGGACAGCTGGAGGGAGGCCTTGGTCCCCCCTCCGGGGGCTCCGGCCGGTCGGAGGGGAGGCCTCTTCCCGGACAGACCCTCTTCACCATCTGCGGCCCCGCCTCCGCCGGCGGGGAATTTATTTGCGCTCCGCTGTCCTGCCCCGTAGGCAGGCCGCTGTCCATAGCCGCCGTACCCCCCATATCCGGAAGACCGGCTGGGCATCCCGCTCCAGTCACCGTCCCCCAAGTCGGACAGAAAGGTCTTTCCCGACCGCTCCAGGTGCTCCGGGGGGATCTCCTCCACAAACCGGGAGGGCCGGTTGGAACTGGTGCGGCCGAAGAGCATCCGCTGGCTGGCGCAGGTGAGATAGAGCCGCTCCCGGGCTCGGGTCATGGCCACATAGCACAGCCGCCGCTCCTCCTCCATCTCCTCCGCCTCGCCGATGGCACGGATGCCGGGGAAGAGTCCCTCCTCCGCCCCCACCACAAAGACCACCGGGAACTCCAGCCCCTTGGCGGCGTGCATGGTCATCATCACCACGCAGTCCTGGGAGGGGTCGTGGCTGTCGATGTCGGTGTACAGGGCGATCTCGTCCAGGAAGCTGTGGAGGGCGTCCAGGAGGCTCTCCTCCGGGTCGGCCCGGTTCTCCAGATAGCTGTTGATGGAGGTGAGCAGCTCCCGCACGTTCTCCAGCCGGGTGCGGTCCTCCACGGTGTTTCTGGTCTCCAGCATGGCGGCGTAGCCGGTACGGACCAGCAGCTCCTCGTAAAACTCCGGGAGGGTGAGCCGGTTTTCCGCCAGCAGCTGATAGAGGTCCTGAATCAGCTTGGTGAACTCCCCCAGCCGCTTGGCCGCCTTTTGCAGCTCCGGGTAGAGGGCGGCGTTGTCCACGACGGCGTAGAAGGAGCTCTCATCCCGGCGGGCCAGCTCCTGAGCGATTTCCACCGTCCGGGCCCCGATGCCCCGGGGGGGATTGTTGATAATCCGGGTGAGGCGCAGGTCGTCCTCCGGGTTGTCCAGCACGGCCAGATAGGCCAGCACGTCCTTCACCTCCGCCCGGTCAAAGAACCGGGTGCCCCCGATGATCCGGTAGGGCACGCCGTCGCGCTTAAAGGCCTGTTCCAGCTGGTTGGACTGGGCGTTCATCCGGTAGAGGACAGCGTGGTCCTTCCATTTTTTGCCCTGGCCGAAATTCTCCAAAATTCTCGCGGCCACATACCGGGCCTCGTCGTTCTCGTTCATGGCGGTGTAAAGCCGGAGCATGTCTCCCGGGCCAGCCCTGGTCCACAGCTCCTTGCCCTTGCGGCCCTGGTTGTTGCGGATTACGGCGTTGGCC
>CATKHE010000250.1 GCA_949747935.1 uncultured Eubacteriales bacterium | reverse complement strand
GACGGAAGAGTGACCCTCTGGCCCCACCGGCAGGGGACGGACGGATTTTTCATCAGTAGGTTCCGCAGAGAGGGGGAGTCCCTTGATTGACATAAAATCCATGACCCTGGAGGAACTGACTGCTTGGCTCAAGGACCAGGGGGAGCCCGCCTTTCGGGCCAAGCAGATTTTCAAGTGGCTCTATCGTGGGATGGCCTCCTTTGAGGATATGACCGACCTGTCCAAGGCCCTGAGGCAGAAATTGGCGGAGGAAGCCCTCCTCACGCCCCCCACAGTAGCCCGGAAGCAGGTGTCTCAGGAGGATGGCACCATCAAATATCTGTGGCGACTAGCCGACGGCAACTGCGTGGAGTCGGTGCTCATGCGCTACCGGCACGGCAATACGGTGTGTATCTCCTGCCAGGTGGGATGCCGGATGGGGTGCGCTTTCTGTGCCTCTACCATTGCCGGGAAGGTCCGGGACCTGACGCCGGCAGAAATGCTGGATCAGGTGCTGTTTACCCAAATCGACAGCGGGGTCCCCGTTTCCAACATCGTTTTAATGGGGATCGGGGAGCCGCTGGACAATTTCGACACAGTTTTGCGCTTCCTCACCCTGGTAAATCACCCGGACGGGCTGAATATCGGGATGCGGCATATCTCCCTGTCCACCTGTGGTTTAGTGGATGAGATTGACAAACTGGCCCAATATGGGTTACAATTGACGTTATCGGTTTCCCTCCATGCCCCGGATGACGAGACCCGGAGCAAGATCATGCCCGTCAACAGGGCCGTAGGCGTGGAGAAATTGGTGGAGACCTGCCACCGTTATTTTAATAAGACGGGCCGGCGCGTCTCCTACGAGTACGCCATGATCAGCGGGGTGAACGATGCCGACTGGCAGGCCGACCTGCTGGCCAAGTGGCTGAAAGGCGCCCCAGCCCATGTGAATCTCATCCCCCTCAACGAGGTGGAGGAGAGCCCCCTTAAGCCCAGCCGCAGGGTAGCGGCCTTTCAGAAGCGGCTGGAGGGGCACGGCGTCACCGTCACCGTCAGGCGAAAGCTGGGGGGCGACATCGACGCCTCCTGCGGCCAGCTGCGCCGCAAGGCGATGAAAGAGACATAGAGACGCGACAAAGCGAGAAACGAGGTTGAACGCTTATGCAGGTATGGGGAGTCACCGACCGAGGCGCGGTGCGACAGCAAAATCAGGACTCCTACGCCGCCAGGGTGCTGGAGGATGGCAGAGTCATTGCTCTGGTCTGTGACGGTATGGGTGGAGCCCGGGCGGGCAATGTGGCCAGCACTATGGCTGTGGAGCTGTTCCTGGAGCACTTTTTCCAGGGCAGTCCGTCGGACAGCCCGGAGGAGCGGATGGGCTATGCGGCCTCAGTGGCCAATCAGGCCATCTTCCAGAGGTCAGCCAGCGATATGGAGTGCGCCGGCATGGGTACGACGATTGTGGCAGCTCTGGTGGACGGGACCCAAGCGGTGATTATCAACGAGGGGGACAGCCGGGCCTATCACATCAACAGCGAGGGCATTGTCCTGGTTACCCGTGACCATTCCCTGGTGGAGGACTTGGTGGAGCGGGGAGAACTGACCCGGGAGCAGGCCCGGACCCACCCCCACAAGAACCTGATTACCCGGGCTTTGGGGGCTGAGCCTGAGCTGAGGGCGGATTGTTTCCGTCAGCCTTTGGCAGAGGGGGACTATCTGCTGCTGTGCAGCGACGGGCTGAGCAATGTGGTCAATGAGCAGGAAATGCTTTATGAGGTGGTCCATGGAGGGGCGCCGGAACAGTGCTGCAATCGCCTTCTGGAAATCGCCCTCAGCCGCAGCGCGCCGGATAACGTGACTGTAGTGCTGGTGAAACGCTGAAAAAGAGGAGGATATTTACCATGGATCCTTACATCGGTAAATTACTCGATAACCGATATGAGATATTGGAGCTGGTGGGCACCGGCGGTATGGCCAAGGTGTATAAGGCCCGATGCCACCGGTTGAACCGGCTGGTGGCCATTAAGAT
>CATKHE010000249.1 GCA_949747935.1 uncultured Eubacteriales bacterium | reverse complement strand
GCCCATTACACCGACAGCACCGACGGCGGTCAGACCTGGGGCACAACTCGGCTGGATTCCGGTCTGGCAAACGGTTCCAACTGTATGTACTCCGTCATCAACGTGGCGGGCACGCTGAAGGGGCCCAACGGCGAGGTCTATCAGAATGTAGTTATGGCCTCCTACCCCGAGGGCAACGGCGGATACAGCGCCTGGGGCAATCGCTCCAACGGTTCCCTGCGCCTGGGCTATATCTCCGGTGAGACAGGCAATTGGACCATCAATTGGCTGGGCGAGCCCAAGCTGTACCACGGTGAGGCGGGCACCTATTTTGCCTATTCCTGCCTGACCCAGTTCCGGGATTTGGACAGCAGCGAGCCCATTGATAAATTCGGTGTGCTGTACGAGCCCAACGACAACGCAAATTCGCGTCCGAACCTGCCCGTGGACATCTGGTACAAGGAATTCAACGTTGCCTTTGTCTTGGGCGAGGGCTGGACCCTGACCCAGGATGATGAGCCCGTTGGGCCCCAGCTGCCCGAAGGAAAGATGTGGGCCTATGTGGGCTTCACCACCAAGTGGGGCCTGAGCGCAGAGGCTTATACAACCAAGCTCTACAAGCTGGACAGCGCGAGCGCTGCCACCGGCACACTGGTGACTGGTGCGGTCGAAGAGGGCTATTACCTCATTGGCGCTCCCACAGCTACCGATACCGGAGGCGCCCGTCTGATGTATGGCGCCGCATCCAGCACTGACCAGTGGAGCGCGACACTGGGCGACACCGTGAACGTTCCCAAAGATGAGACCCGCTTCCAGCTGACCAAAACGGCGGATGGCGGCTGGACCATCAAGGGCGTGACCAACGGGAAGTATCTGAACGTCAGCGGCAAGTCCGTGGGCACTTATGAACAGCTCCCGTTTGGTGATGAGAGCGCTGCGGAGACCTTCGTCATCCAGGCCGTGGAGGGCGGATACACCATCGCCGCTATCGTGACGGATCCGAACTATGTGGCCCCGGAGGGCGATCCCCCGTTTAAATTCCCTGCGGCGACCTCCGGCAAGACCATCGTCTACCAGCAGGTGACGTCGGCCGGCGGCTTGCTGACCGACGGCGAGCTGTTCGCCTTTGTGGACGATACGCCAGATGCGGGCGATCCCCGTATCCTGTACCACGCCAGTGGATCGGACAGGACCGATCAGCTCGGGGTCGGGGCAGGCGAGACATTGACGATCAATGGCGGCTTTGCAAAAGAAAGGCAGCTGTGGAGCTTGGTGGCCGTCGAAGGCGGCTGCAAGCTGAAGAGCTGGGATGACGGCCTCTATCTGACCGCTTCCGCCAGTGCGAGCGCGGCGAGGCAGCTCGGCGTGGACGAGACCGGCAGCGTGTTCACTCTGATCGAGGCTGACGGCAGATTCTATGTGAAGTCCGGCGGCAAATATCTGGAGTTCAACGGCACCGGCGGCGATGGCTGGAAGATGGTGGATACCGCCAGCGCGCTGAAGGTGTACACCCCCACTTTGGTGGACATCTCCGGCACCCCGGCTGAGACCGTGTTCAAGGGCACCGCTGACAAGCCTATGTCCCAGGAGTCTACCGGAAGCACCAGCTTCCGTATCCCCGCTCTGCTCACCCTGGACAACGGCTGGATCGTGGCCGCCTCCGATATCCGCTGGAGGACTACGGCTGACTCCCCCCAGAACCTGGACACCATCGTCTCCGTCTCCAAGGACGGCGGCGAGACCTGGGGCTGGGAAGTGGTCAACTACTGGGCCGACATGGCGAATAACACGACCAATCAGGCCAGCGCCTCCTTCATCGACCCCTCTATCGTTCAGGATGAGAACGGCATGCTCCACATGATCGTGGACGCCTGCCCCTCCTATGTGGGTCTGATGAGTGGCAACAGGATGGGCCAGGCCTGTACCGGCTTTGACAGCCAGGGCCGTATGCTGGTCGCCAAGGGCACGGCGGACGCCGACGCCCCCACCAGCGTGAGCGCCTATACCTACTATGTGGACCTGAACGGCGAGGGTAAGTATCATCCCATCTGCGCCAGCAACGGTACAGAGACGGGTTACTCTGTGGATGCATTCCTGAATCTGTATCAGGGTGAGGACCACACCCCCGTGATGTGCCTCCAGCACGGCACGACCGACAAAATTGTGCAGAGCAACCTGTTCTTCCGCCAGTCTGAGTGGAAGGCGTTCCCCACCTTCTTCATTATGCACCGCACCGCCACCATCGGCGATGAGGGCCTGGTGTGGAACGATCCCCAGTTCTTGAATGTGAAGAACAGCAATGAGAGATTCCTGGGCGTGTGCCCGGGCCGGGGCACCATTGCCGCCGGTGGCCGCATTCTCTTCCCGCTGTATGACAATGCCACCGGGAACGAGCTGGCCAGCGTCATCTATTCCGATGACAACGGCGCGACCTGGACCCGTGGCGCCCGTGCCGGCGACCTGAACAGCACCGGCAAGTCCAGTGAATCCCAGATCGTGGTTCTGCCCGACGGCACCCTGCGGATGTACTCCCGCAACACGCGTCAGTACATCAGCTATACAGACAGCACCGATGGCGGTAAAACCTGGGGCCAGTACAGCCAAGACAATAACCTGCGCTACGGTTCTAACGTCATGGTCTCCTTCATCAATCTGGAGGGGAATCTGACCGGTCCTGATGGGACAGTCTATGAAAACCTGATTCTGGCCTCCTATCCCTGGGGCACCAAGGTGAGCGGCGAGCATAGCCGCAGCAACGGCGTGGTGCGCATCGGCTCCGTCGGGGCTGACAATACTGTCACCTGGCTGAACACGGACGATGTCCGCTATGAGGGACGGTATAACTACTCCTGCCTCACCCAGCTCCTGAACGAGAGCGGGAAGCCCACTGACCGCTTTGGCCTGCTGTATGAGAAGGACCGCAGCAGTAATATGGATATCCATTTCGAGGTTCTTACAGTGGCCGACCTCCTGGGCGAAGGCTGGTCCTTCCGGCTTAAGTCTCCCGACGAGCCGGTCGTCCTCCGGGTGACCGACAGCCAGGACAATGAGATCGTGGCTGAGAATGGTCTTTACACCATCCCCGCCGGCGGCAAGGTCTATGTGGATGAGATGCTCACCGCTGTCATTCCCATGGGCGTGACCAGCGTCACCATCTCTGAGGAAGCGGCCAAGACTTTGACCGTGGGCACGAATGGCGCAATGACCCTGAGCGGGAACGACATTCTCCTGCCCGACGGCACCAGGACCGCCAGCGTCACCGCGGCGGGAAGCTGCGGCGAGAGCGTATACTTCGCCGTGACCGACGGCAAGCTGCTGATCTCCGGCACGGGCGCTATGGCGGATTATGCGCAGGGGAAAGCACCTTGGGCTTCCCTCAAAAACGACCTGATTACCCTGACGGTAATGGACGGTGTGACCCGTATCGGAAATTATGCGTTCTACTATTGCGGCTTCACACAGGTCAGTCTGCCCAATAGTCTGACCAGCATTGGCAACCGGGCGTTCTCCTACTGCAAAGGTCTGACCGAAATCACCCTGCCCGACAGTGTCACCGAAATGGGAACCTATGCGTTCTATTACGCTGACAAGCTGGTCTCGGTTAATATCCCCACCGGTTTGACCTATGTGCCCGAGGCAGCGTTTAACAACTGCAAGAAGCTGGAGACCGTGGTGCTGCATGACGGCGTCACTGAGATCCGCAAGAACGCATTCCTGACCTGCGCGGCCCTGAACAGCCTGACCGCGGACAGCGATGACCCGGGCGTGGTCACCATCCCCGCCAGCGTGACCGCCATCGGAGCGCAAGCCTTCCGGGGCTGCAATAGCCTGACCCATGTCACCATTGCCAATGATGACGCTGTGATTGGCGACCAATACAGCGGCGCGTTTGCTTACTGTAAGGGCCTGGTCAGCATCAAGCTGCCCGCTAACATGACTGGCACACTGTCCAACAGCGCGTTTGAACAGTGCTCCGCGCTGGAGAGTATTGTAATTCCTGATGGAATTACCACCATTGGCAACAAGGCATTTGAGCAGTGCAGCAATCTGAAAACCGTGACACTGCCTAAGAGCCTGACCCAGATCAACGCCAATGCCTTCAATAACTGCTACAGCCTGACCGGCGTGATTTTCACCGGCGAGACCAACCCCACTGTGTACAACAATGCATTCACTATTTACAACAACAGCACAAAGTATCTCTATGCGGTTGTTGTGATGAATGACTACAGCGTGAATCTGGCGGGGTTGAAGAATCCCACCGGCCTGACCCGGGTGCTTTATGTGTCGGACGCCAGCCACAGCAGGGCACTGAGCAGCCTTGACGACGCCTATAAGGCGGCGCTGAACGGCGGCGAGATTCCGGCGGGCACCATCTTCCAGGAAAAGAAGCTGGTCACACCGGTCCGTGAGGGCTATGTGTTCCAGGGCTGGTTCGATGACAGCGGCAATGCGTTGGAAAAAGACGCTGACGGTAATACCTACACTCTCCTCAACTCCAATAACGTTGTCTATAACGCCCGCTGGGAGGAAGCCAGACCCGAGAGCCACACTGTGACCTTCAACGCCGCAGGCGGCAGAGTGAACGGCGAGGCGACTGTGACCGTCGAGCACGGCGAGACGCTGGGTACCCTGCCCACCGCCAGCCGCAGCGGCTACAGAT
>CATKHE010000248.1 GCA_949747935.1 uncultured Eubacteriales bacterium | reverse complement strand
GGCGGAGTACGCTGTGGCCAGCAACCACGACACACTGCCTCAGGTGGCCAGAGGCTATATCCCGGACGCCGACTCTGAGCTCACCGATAAGGTCGTCTCTGACAGCTGGGGCAACTTCTCCCGGATGAACGATCCCCATGTGGACGAGCTCATGGCCGCTGCACGTCAGGAGTCCGACCCGGATAAGCGCATTGAAATGTATCACGAGGTCCAGCAGATTGTTCATGACGAAATGCATTTTATCCCGCTGTACTATGTCAACAACGTATCCGCGGCGAACGCAAATCTGAAGGGTTTTAAGACCAGTACAGATCTTGGCTATAAGATTTGGGAATTGAGCTGGTAAGGTATTACTGAGCAGGCCACGTGCGCTCCGTACAGCTCAGCTGTATGGAGCGCACATTCTTTTGGGGAGGAGACTGTATTGTATAAATATGTGATCAAGCGATTGCTGCTGATGATCCCGATTCTGTTGGGCGTCATCCTCATCGTCTTTACCATTATGAACATAACGCCTGGCGACCCTGGCCGCCAAATGCTGGGTATGAGCGCCTCCCAGGAGGCCGTGGATGCGCTGAATGAGTCTCTGGGCTATAACGATCCATTTCCAGTTCGGCTGTTCAACTATTTGAAGAGTCTGATGCGTCTGGACTTCGGCAATTCCTATCGGACCAACCAGCCGGTGTTTGATGAGATCATGCATCGTTTTCCGGTTACACTGAAGCTGGCCATAGGAACCATGATTGTAACGATACTATTGGGAATTCCCCTTGGGGTACTGGCAGCTGTACGGCAATACTCCAAGCTGGATATGATAAGCACCTTTACGGCTCTGCTGCTGGCAGCGGCTCCCACCTTCTGGCTGGCCCTGCTGATGATGCTACTGTTTTCGCTGCATCTGGGGTGGCTGCCGCCCAACGGGAGCGATTCGTTCCAGTGCTACATTATGCCGGTTTTGACGCAGGCGGTGGTCTATGCGGCCTCCACGCTGCGTATGACCCGCACCACTATGCTGGAGGCCATCCGGCAGGACTATATTCGCACCGCCCGCGGGAAGGGAGCCAGCGAAGCGAGAGTCATCTGGGGCCACGCGATTAAAAACGCCATGCTTCCGGTAATCACCTCTCTGGGCATGTCGTTCGGCTCCATGCTGGGCGGCACAATCGTGATTGAGCAGGTATTTGGTATGTCCGGGTTGGGATCCCTGGTCATCACCGCAATTACCACAAAGGATATTCCCCAAACCATGGCCGTCACTATTTTTCTGGCGGCAATGTTCTGCGTCATCATGCTGGTAGTGGATCTGCTGTACGCCTTTATTGATCCCAGGGTCAAGGCCCGCTATACACAGGGGAGGTAAGGGAGATGGCAAAACAGGCAGAACACACCACACAGGATCTCCATGAGTACAATGAGCAGTTTTTGAAGGAGTACAAAAAAGTCAACCCCGCGGCAGAGGTTTGGCACCGGCTGAAAAAGAGCAAGCTGGCCATGCTGGGATTGTTCTTTATTCTGCTGTTGGCTTTTGTTGCCATCTTCGCAGATTTTATTTGTGACTATGAGACGATGGCGATTGGACAGAACATCTCCATCAGCAAGCAGCCTCCTTCCATGGAACATATCTTTGGTACAGACGGTCAAGGCCGGGATCTGTTTGCACGCGTCATTCATGGCGCCCGTATTTCCCTGGGCCTGGGGCTGGCCTGTACTGCCCTATCCGCCCTTTTGGGTCTAATTTTGGGTTCTATTTGCGGGTATTTTGGCGGCCTGATCGACAGCGTGATTATGCGGGTACTGGACTGTATCATGTGTATTCCGGGCGTACTAATGGCGTTAGCGTTGGTAGCGGCGCTGGGCCAGAGCATCGGAAACCTGATTATTGCCCTTACCGTCTCCTACGTTCCCTCCTTTACCAGGATCGTCCGCGCCTCAGTAATGACAGTGGCGGGGAACGAGTATGTGGAGGCGGCACGGGCCTCGGGTCTGAGCACTCCCCGCATTATCACCAAGTATATTCTGCCCAATGCAGCCGGCCCGATCATCGTTGAGGTAACCATGAATGTGGCCAGCATCATCAAGGCGGTGGCCAGTCTGAGCTTCATAGGCCTGGGTGTCGTTCCTCCCACACCGGAGTGGGGCGCCATGCTCTCAGAGAGCCGTGAGTTTATGCGCTACGCGCCCTATCTGGTAATTTTCCCCGGCCTTGCCATTGTCATTACCTCCCTAGCATTCAATCTGCTGGGCGACGGTCTGCGGGACGCGTTGGATCCCAGACTGAAGGACTGAGAGGAGGATATGGACATGAGTGATAAGTTCCTTTCCATCGAGAACCTGCGCATTGAATACGTCACTGAGGATGAGGTTGTCAAGGCTGTCAACGGCATCAATTTGTCTATGAACAAGGGAGAAACGTTGGGCCTGGTGGGCGAGACAGGCGCCGGAAAAACCACCACCGCGCTGGCAATCATGCGGCTGCTGCCCTCCAGAGTGGGCCACATTGCCGAGGGCTCCATTACACTGGGCGGGATCGACATTCTTGCCCAGAGTGAGCCGCAGATGCGTAAGCTGCGGGGCGAACAGATGGCCATGATCTACCAGGATCCCATGACAAGCCTAAACCCGGTTATTCCGGTAGGTGAACAAATCATGGAGGTGCTGGAGCTGCACAAGAAGCAGTCCAAAGCGGAGATGCAGGCCCGGGTGGACGAGCTGCTGAAAATGGTTGGCATCCCTGCGGAGCGCGGGAATGAGTACCCCCACCAATTTTCCGGCGGCATGAAGCAGCGGGTGGTAATTGCTATGGCACTGGCCTGTGAACCGGAGCTTCTCATCGCGGACGAGCCCACCACAGCTCTGGACGTAACCATCCAGGCCCAGGTGCTGCGGATGATTCAGGATTTGAAGGCAAAATTAAACACCTCCATGCTGTTGATTACCCACGACCTGGGCGTTGTGGCCCAGACCTGTGACAGCGTGGCCATCATGTACGCCGGCGAAATTGTGGAGCAAGGCACGGTGGAGGATATTTTCCGCGGAGAAAAGCATCATCCCTATACCGTGGGCCTGTTTGGCTCCATCCCCAAGTTGGATCAGACGTCGGACCGGCTCCATCCCATTGAGGGGATGCTGCCCGACCCGACCAATCTGCCGGAGGGGTGTAATTTCTCGCCCCGTTGCCCTCACTGTATGGAGGTCTGCAAAACCACACCACCGTGTGTTAGCCGGGAGAATGGGCATGAGATAGCCTGTCATCTCTACGTGAAATCTGAGGGGGGTGTCTGAAGCGATGGAACAGCCTTTGATTCAAACAGTCAATCTGAAAAAGTACTTTAATACCCCCCGAGGAAAGCTCCATGCGGTGGACGATGTGAATCTCTCCATCCAAAAGGGCCAGACATTGGGAGTGGTGGGAGAATCCGGATGCGGAAAATCCACCCTGGGTCGGGTCCTGCTCCGGCTGTCCGACGCCACCAGCGGCCAGGTTCTGTATAATGGGGAGGATGTGCTCCAGTATAACCGCAGTCAGGTCAGGCGGATGCGGGCGGAGATGCAGATGATTTTCCAGGACCCCTATGCATCCCTGAACCCCCGTATGACGGTCAGCGAGATCATCGCCGAGCCTATCCGCATCATGAAAACCATCACGGACAACCGGGAGATAAACCGCAAGGTGTTTAGCCTGATGAATACCGTGGGCCTGGCCGGCCGGCTAGTCAACGCCTATCCCCATGAGTTGGACGGCGGCCGCCGCCAGCGGATCGGTATGGCCCGGGCGCTGGCCGTAGACCCCAAATTTATCGTCTGTGACGAACCGGTGTCCGCACTGGATGTGTCCATTCAGGCGCAGATCCTGAATCTG
>CATKHE010000247.1 GCA_949747935.1 uncultured Eubacteriales bacterium | reverse complement strand
CTCATACTTGGCTCCCATCATCATAGAGGGGATAATCACTTCGTCCACCATCTGGTCGGTGAGATCCTCCACATAGAGCTTGGAGGCCCCGGTCTTGATGGCCTTTTCCTCCAGGCCGTCCAGCTCGGTGCCCTGACCTACGTCACCCGAGACTGCGATGATCTCAGGGTTGCCGTAGTTCTCTTTCAGCCAAGGAATAATAATGGATGTATCCAGTCCGCCGGAGTACGCCAGTACTACTTTTTTTACATCAGCCATGGTTGTTTCTCCTCCAAATTTCCCGGTGCGGGCTGTCTTTTTCTGCCCGCTTCCTTTATTGCAGACAAGTCTACCACGGTTTCCTAAGGATTGCAAGAAGTTTTTTGCATGAGTATACATTTTTCCGCCTAGCAATTCCGTATATTTTTCACAAAAATGTATATTAATTGTATATCTATGTATAATTATTAATTTTTTATCATGCAAAAAGTTTTTCTGGCCACGCCGGGAAAAATATGCTATACTATTTTTGCTTTGTTTATGTTCACAACCGCAAGCAAAAGCAACGACGCCTGAATCTTTCAAATCTGCAAAGAAGGGAACGACAAATTATGGATGAAATGCAGAGCTGTCTGGACATTCTGCGGAAAAATGATGTGGATGTGGATACTGCGGTAGACCGTCTCATGGGCAACGACGATATGTATCTGGAATTCATCAAGCGACTGCCGGAGGAATTGAATCTGGCGGCCATCCGGCAGGCCATGGTTCAGGAGGATGCGGAGAGCTTTCATTTTTACCTCCATGGCCTGAAGGGATTCGCTATCAATCTGGGCATCACCGAAATCGCTGACGCCGCCCAGGCGGGATTGACCGAATTCCGAGCCACGCAATTCCGCAACACCACCAAACTGGAGGGTCTGCTGGAGGAGATCGAAGCCTCCGGCGAAAAGTTCGCCTCCGCCCTGGGAGAGATCAGAGAAATTGAAGAAGCTGCAGAAAAATCTGAAAAAACGAAATAGGGGGACGTGAGTTATGCGCAACACCCTATTGATTATCGACGATTCAGAATTGGATCGTGCAATCTTTAATGAAATATTTAAAAAGGACTATCGGGTTCTGCGTGCCGCTACAGCCTCGGAGGGCGTTGATTTGGTGCGCAAAAATGCTTTGAGTCTTGCCGCCGTCGTGCTGGATATCTGTCTGCAGCGGGGCGCCAACGGCTTTGCGGTGATGGAGCGCATCCACAAGCAGGAGGGTTGCGCCCAGCTGCCGGTCATTCTTCTCACCGCCGAGGCAGAACCCCAGTGGGTTTACCGAGGCGTGGAGATGGGCGCAGTAGATTTCCTGGCCAAGCCCTTGGCTCCGGTGGCGACTCAGAACCGAATCAAGACCATTATCGAGGAGGCCTGGGGCACTGAGGAGGAGCAGGACGCAGACGCCCCTCCGGGCAAAATTTCCTTGCAGGAGGCGGAAATTCTCACCCAGCGGTGGCAGAAAAAATTCCTCAGCTTCTGCCAGAACCGCGACTCCGCATTTGCCAGCTATATACAGCGCCTGCGCATCATCACCAGCGCCCTGTCCAGCGCCTACTGCGAGCTGTTTCCCGAATCCGGCCTGCTCCCCTATGACGCCAAGCTGATTAATATGGCCTCAGGTTTTGCCGAGATCGGCCAACTGGGCCTGCCTGACGATATCATATGGGGTGGAGCGGACCAGGACGAGCCAGAGCGAACCCAGTTCTTCCTGCACACCAAACTGGGTGGCGAATTTTTCCGGGGCGGTCCTCAGGAGTGGGAGCCGTTGATAACTTACTGCTCTGAGGTAGCGATGTACCACCACAAAAATTATGATGGCACCGGCTTCCCTTCCGCACTGGCACGTGACGAAATTCCCCTGTCCGCACAGCTGGTACATACCGCCATGGTGTGCAGCGATCTGGCTGACCAATATGAGGATGAGCCGGATGTATTCAAGATGGTCTACCGCGCCCTCTCTCTCCGGGTAGGCCGCATCCTGTCTCCCAACATGCTCAAGGCGGTGGACGCCTCCCGGAAGCCTCTGGAAAATACGTTCCGCACCATGCACCTCAAAAAAAGAGTTGAGGATGTGGAAAAGAAACTTCAGGTCAGAGAGGCTGTCACCCTCCGGGGCGGACAGAAAGAGCAGCCCGGTCAGACCGCCAAGAATGGCAAACCAGCTGTGAATACTCTTTTCCATACCCGCCGCCGTAAAGATTGACAGCGATTTTGATAGAAACCGCCCCGCCTCCGAAAATGAATTGCCCCAAATTGTGCGGGCAGTACAAAAAAGGCCCTTAGTAGGAAATATCGAGTTTTAGGCGGAGAGACGTCGTGCAAACGGCGCCTCTCCAGTTTTTAACTGAATACGCCCAAGGTTGTAAAAATAAATAAAATCATCAAAGAACTTTCTGGCTTGCCGGAAAGACTTGATTTTCCGGCGGCAGATACACGCTGTTTTGAGGATGAGGAAGAAATTTTCGGCCATGGCATTGTCATAGCAGTTTGCCTGTTTTGACATGGACGGTGTAACAGTGTATTCTTTAGTTCGGTCAAAGTATGCTGGTGTATCTGCTGTCCCACCTGTACCCACTTCCTCAGCCTGCGGATCTCAGCCAAATGTTATTCTGTTTTATCACCCGCAATACAGTCTTGGATTACGGTAGATGCCCGGTTTCTCTAACCACAGCCACATCTTTCGTTAGCCATAGCTCTGCCTGCATCGCGCTTGTTGAGACCGAAGAAGTTCTGCCAGCTCCTTCATCGGAGGCTTTTGTCTATCTGTCCGTTTTTACTGGTTCGGTACAGGCGATCCCGGAGAGGTCCGCTTATACCTTTAATTCCACAGCCCGGTCCAGGGCGGCGTCGATGTTGGGGACAAAGCTGTCCGCCCCCACCAGGTCATACAGGCCGGATCTCTGGAACACCGACATAGGCTGCTCGTTCACGTGGGAGAACAGCACCCGGATTCCCTTGTCCTGGCACTCCGCATAGAGCCTGCGCAGGCTGTTCAGGGCGGTGATGTCCATTGCCGGCACAGAGCGCATCCGCAAAATCAGTACATTCCGCCCGGTATTGCGCTCAATGTGGGGGACCTTGTCCGCCGCGCCGAAGAATAGGGGGCCAGTGAACTCATAGACCATCACATGGGAGGGGACAGGCTTGAGCCGGCCCTGATCGTCCCCGGTGTCCTCCACATAGTCCCACTCCTTCACATCGGATACGTCTGCCATCCGCTTCATAAACAGCAGACAGGCCAGAGACAGACCCACAGCAATGGCCACCACCAGGTCGAAGATCACCGTGAGCAGGAAGGTGGTCACCAGCACGGCCACGTCGCTCTTGGGCGAGTGCCTCACCACGTTGACCACCGTCCGCCAGCCGCTCATGTTGTAGGCCACCTGGAACAGGATGGCGGCGATGCAGGGCATGGGGATGAGGGCGGCGTAGGGCATGAGCAGCACCAGCACCAGCAGCAGGACCACGGCGTGGACCATGCCCGCCACCGGGGAGCGGCCGCCGTTTTTGATGTTGGCCGCCGTCCGGGCGATAGCCCCGGTGGCCGGGATCCCCCCAAAGAGGGCGGAGGCGGCGTTGCCCGCCCCCTGGGCCACCAGCTCCATGTTGGAGTTGTGCCGGGCGCCGATCATCTCGTCTGCCACCACGGCGGACAGCAGCGACTCGATGGCTGCCAGCACGGCGATGGTAAAGGCGTCGGGCAGCACCGCCGCCACTGTGTCATAGGAGATCGACGGGATGGTAAATTTTGGGAGGTCGCTGGAGATGATGTACAGGTCGCCGATGGTGTTCACCGGCAGTGAGAACAGCTTCACCGCCCCTGCCGTGACAATGACAGCAATGAGGGAGGCGGGGACTTTCTTAAAAATCTTAGGCCAGACAATCAGAATGGCCAGGGCCAAGACGCCCACTCCCACGGCGGTCCAGTTGGCGGTGTGGAAGGTATGGACCGCCTCCTCCACCTTCTCCATGGTCTCTACCGGAGAGCGGCTGAAAGTCAGGCCGAAGAAATCCTTCAGCTGTCCAATGAGGATAGTCACCGCAATGCCGGCAGTAAAGCCGGTGGTGATGGTGTAGGGGATGAATTTTATCATGCTGCCCATGCGCAGCACTCCCATCAGCACCAGCAGAATGCCCGCCAGAATGGTGGCCACCGCCAGGCCCTCCATCCCGTTTTCGGCCACGATGCCCGCCACAATGGTGGCGAAGGCCGCCGTAGGCCCGGCGATCTGCACCTTGCTCCCGCCCAAGGCGGAGATGAGAAAGCCCGCCACGATGGCGGTATACAGCCCCTGCTCTGGGGCCACTCCCGAGGCCAGGGCCAGGGCGATGGACAAGGGCAGGGCGATGATTGCTACAATCACGCCGGCGATCAGATCCTTGGTGAGGTCCTCCCTGGAATAATGCTTCAGGGAGTGGATCAGTTGGGGGGTCAGTTCTTTCATGGGGCCTCTCTCCTTCCGTTTTACAACCGCT
>CATKHE010000246.1 GCA_949747935.1 uncultured Eubacteriales bacterium | reverse complement strand
GAGGTGAAGACCGGCGGGAAGGACATCCCGGTGAAGTTCACTTATGTGGACGGAGCCTGGACAACTGATACCGAGGTAGTTACCGTGTGGCTCAAGGAGATGACGAAGACCCAGACAGTCCGGATCTTCAAAACCTTCAATGGTCCTTCCCTTGCGGAAGTCGAGGCCATCAAGGACAATTTCAGCATCAGCTACACCTATGAGTTGAACGACCAGACTTCGACCGGTACCCTGTCCGGCAAGGACGCCACCCTGACCAACCGGTTTGAGGACGGTGGATTCGAGACGCACTATTATGGCACTCCGGTACTGTACTGGGACGTTGAATTCGAGGTAAATAAAGGTTCTACCGAGAACTCTGGCGCTGGTATGATTTCTTTCACCGAGAGCGGTAAGGAAGTCCCTGGATGGACATGGTACGACTACGACGAACCGTTCCGTGAAGAGTTCCCTGAGTGGAATATGACGGGCTTCCATGGACCGGCACCTGTGTTCGACAACTACGGCTTATATTCCTCCATCGGTCTCAGCAATTACTATCAGAATTCCGTGACCCCGCCTGAGACCGAGAAGATCACCGCTACCTGGCTGCCTGGCTACGGTGACAATGCTCCGATCAAGGTCCAGCAATATGACAAGGGAATAACAACAGTTCCCGCAGGGGATTACCCTGCCGATCCCACCCGTGACGGCTACACCTTCACTGGCTGGGGAGCTCCTGTGGTTGATGAGAATGGCAACATCACCATCACCGCTCAGTGGCGCTCCAACGGCGGCGGCGGCAACGGCGGCGGCAACGGCGGCGGGACCACCCGCTACACCCTGACAGTCCGCTATGAGTACGAGGACGGCACTCAGGCCGCGCCCACGCACACCGAGCGGCTGGCCCGGGGCGACGCCTACAGTGTGGATTCCCCCGTCATCGAGGGCTACACCCCCGACCAGGCCGTGGTAAGCGGCGAGATGCCGGGCCGCAGCCTGACCGTGACGGTGGTCTACACCCCCGACGGACAGGATATCCCCGACGAGGAGCCTCCTCTGGTGGATCTCCCCGACGAGGAGCCCCCGCTGGTGAACATCCCCGAGGAAGAGCCTCCCCTGGTAGAGATTCCTGAGGAGGAGCCCCCTCTGGCAGAGACTCCCCTGGATCCCACCCCCAAGACCGGCGACAACAGCCGTACCGGCCTGTGGGCGGCTCTGTGCGGGTTCTCCCTGTTCGGGATGCTCGCCCTGCTTGGCAAAAAGCGGGAGGATGAAGAGGCGTAATGCCTGACCCTTCCCCGCAAAACACAGCGTAAACCTCAAACAGCGCCGGCATTTTTGCCGGCGCTGTCCATTTTGCTGGTGGGGAAAAGAGTTATACCTCGATTTTGGTAATAGATGGAAAATTTACAGAGATTTTCAGGGGAGTTGTAACTGTTTTGTAATTATTTCATCAGACGCCCATGCTATAATATAAAATTAGTGAAGTATAGAGTACCTGAGGAGACGGGAAACGGTTCCTGATTTTACATGGAAAAACGCTTCGGCGCGGGCCGAAATTAGGAGGGAAGCGCGCGATGGATGGAAATCGTGTGGCAAAGGAAGAGAGCGGCGGAAAGAGCTGGCTGCCGTGGACGATTGCCGGCTGTGTGGCCGCTCTGCTGGCCGTTGGTTACCTCGCCCTGTGCGTCTGGGCCAAGGGACGGGACACTATCCTGCCCAACGTATCGGTGGCGGGCATCGACGTGTCCAACATGACGGTAACCCAGGCCGAGAACGCCATTCGGACAGCGGTGGATCAGCGGGGAAGGGACATCAAGCTCACCCTGGTCTATGAGGACCTGGAGGAGAGCATGGACGCCAGCCAGCTGGCGTATCCGGTGGGAGACGCTGCACGGGCCTTTTCCATAGGACATGAGCAGTTTCTCGACAGCGGCTGGAGGCTGGTGGGACACCTGCTGGGCATGTCCGCCAGGGTGCCCCTGGCGCTGACGGAGGACGACCCCGCCCTGACGGACCTGATGGAGCGGATGGAGCGAACGGTGTCCGAGGCTGCGGAGGACCAGGGATATCAGGTGGAGGGGGACCGGCTGGTGATGACCAAGGGCGCCCCCACAGCCACCGTGGACTGGGATGCCGTGAGGGATGAGGCCTCAAAGGCCCTCCAGGAGGCCTTTGAGGAGGACGGTCCGGTGGAAAAGCGGGTCGTCCTGACCACCCAGAGCGAGACGGAGGAGCCCGACTTCGAGGCGATTCACCGGGAGCTGTACGCGGAGGCCAAGGACGCCACGCTGGACCTGGAATCTATGGAGATCACCGACCATGTGGTGGGAGTGGACTTTGAGGTCCCCGCCCTGCGGGCCGCATGGCAGAGCGCCAAGGGGGGCGAGACCTTCTCCATCCCACTCACCGTCACCCAGCCCAAAGTGACCAAGGAGGACTTGGGAGGACGGTTGTTCAGCGACCTGCTGGGAGAGGGCACTACCCAGGTGAGCGGCTCAGCCAACCGGAAGCACAATGTGAAGCTTGCCGCCGCGGCCTGCGACGGCGTGATCCTTCTGCCCGGAGAGGAGTTCTCCTACAACAACACCACCGGCAGCCGGACGGAGGCCAAGGGCTATAAGGAGGCCCCCATCTACGCAGGCAGTAAGTCCGACATGGGAGTGGGCGGCGGAGTGTGCCAGCCATCCTCCACCATCTACTTTGCCGTGCTCCACACCAATCTGGAGATTGTGGAGCGCCACGCCCACGGCTTCAATACCGGCTATGTGGACCCAGGCATGGACGCCACTGTGTTCTTTGGTGTCCAGGACTTCCGCTTTAAAAACAGCACCGACTACCCGGTCAAAATTGTCACCAGCAGCTACGACTCCAAGGGGAGCCGCTATCTGAACGTGAAGATCTACGGCACCAATCCGGAGGGGATTTATGCCGTTCCCAAGAGCGATGTCTACAACTGGGTGAGCCCCACCACCGTCTACCAGCCCGACCCGGAGGTGCCCCAGGGCACCTTGGTGCTGGACCGGGAGCAGTACGCCTATACCGGAGTCAGCGCCCGCACCTACCGGAATGTCTATGACAAGGACGGAAACCTGCTGGAGAAGCAGGATATGGGCAACAGCAAGTATAATATGCGGCCCAATACCTACCACTACAACCCCGCCGACGGCGACCCCTCCACCTGGGTGGACGGCAAGCCCCCCGTTCCAGGCACGACCGACCCTGGGACCACTGACCCAGGCACAACCGACCCAGGCACAACCGACCCTGGCACAACCGACCCTGGGACGACAGATCCTGGGACTGGTGATCCGGGTGTAACCGATCCAGGTACAACGGACCCCGGGACCACTGATCCCGGCGTTGCCGGCCCCGATGTAACCGACCCGGGTACAACGGACCCCGGAACTGCTGGCCCGGGCTCCGATTCCGGACTGACGGTGACCGACCCCAACGTTGCGGCGGCTTGATTTTCTGACAGACAGAGAGGACAGACCATGTTTCAAGGCTACACGCAGGGGACCATTGATTTTCTTTGGAACCTGAGATTCAACAATGAGCGCGGCTGGTTTCAGGCCCACAAGGAGGAGTTTGCGGAGCTGGTAGACCGACCCACCCGGGAGCTGGCGGCCCAGCTGACCCATGAGATGACGCAGGCGTTCCCCAAGCTGGGCCTGGAGCTGAAGGTGAGCCGTATCTACCGGGACGCCCGGCGGCTCTTTGGCCGGGGACCCTATAAGGACCACCTGTGGTTTTCCCTGCGCAGGCCGGGAGAGCGGGACGGGGTGATCCCCTGCTTTTGGTTTGAGGTGGCCCCAGAGCACTATGGCTATGGGATGGGTTGCTGGGAGATGACGACAGCCACCCTGGCCAAGTTGCGCGCCCGCATTGATCGGGACCCCAAGCCAGTGGAAAAGCTGGCCCTGGCGGTGGAAAAGCGGGGAGAGTTTCACATGGACGGGCGGACATATAAGCGCCCCAAGGGGGACCCAGGTCCCCTGCTCTACGCATGGTACAACAGCCGGCAGATCAGCTTTACCTGCGAGCATAACTGCGAGGGCCTGTTTTTCTCCCCGGAGTTGGCCGCTCAGGTGCTGGAGGGGTGGCGGTCTCTGGTGACGCAGTATCAGTTTCTCTGTTCCCTCCCCGGAGACCCTGAGCCGGATCATATGTGAAAGCCCCCTCCAGGGGGCTTTTTTGTGGACGTGGGGGTAAATTATGCAAAATGTAAAAAAACAGGGGCTCTCTTTGTTGAATAAAACGAACAAAAACAGTTGACAAAATCCATTGCTTGTGGTATATTGTAACCAGAACAAGGAAGGGTGATACCAATGTACAGGTAAGAGCCTCAGCGGCTGAAACCGGATGCGTGGTCAAGATATTTTGTATTAAAATCGTGTGTCGGCCATGAGAGGGAGCCAGGAAAGATTAGCGAGCTTCAGGATTCCCAAAGAGATGCGTCTCAAAAAACGACCAGAGCAGACAGGTTTCAGTCAGCGCAAAGCGGCATATCCAAAGGGCAAATAGAAGGTAATCCGACCAGGGGCCTCACATATGGGGAGTCAGGCCGTAGTAACGGCGGGAAAAGGACGGTCGTAGAAGAGCCGGAGAAATTGTCAGGTGGATGGTGCGGCGGAGCGTATCTAATAGAAACGGAGGTAGCCATATGATGTTAGATAATAAGACAGAACAGAAATGACCCTTGACTGTAACGGATTACGAAACGGACAGTCAAGGGTCATTT
>CATKHE010000245.1 GCA_949747935.1 uncultured Eubacteriales bacterium | reverse complement strand
TTACTTCGTTCTGGTGAAATATTACTGGTACTATAAAGAAGATGGCAAAATCGTGTATACCGGCACGGATGACGGGCGAAAACAGCGGGAGGCGTTTTTTCAGGGACTGCTTGACTGCATTGGATTTCCGGTAGAGACTCTGTATACTTACCCGGAAGATTCCACCGCTCTTTTCTGCAAATAGAAGGATTCCCCCGGCAGAGGGAGCCTGTCTTTCTTACGCATAATTCACAAAATAGTATAGCTTTTTCTCCAAAAGTGGTGTACAATAGAGACAACCTATCCACCACAACTGAAGGAGGCCCCTATGAAACTAACCTTTTTCGGCGCTGCCCACGCGGTCACCGGCAGCTGCCACTGCCTTGAGGTCAACGGGAAAAAAATTCTTATCGACTGCGGGCTGCAGCAGGGCAGAGATGAGCATGACGGCAATGCCCTGGATTTCGCCCCCAACTACATCGACTATGTTCTCATCACCCACGCCCATATCGACCACTCCGGCCGACTGCCCCTGCTGGTAAAGGAGGGATTTAATGGCCGCATCCTCACCACCGGGCTCACCGCCCAGCTGATGAGCGTGATGCTCCGGGATTCTGCCCACATTCAGGAGGGAGACGCCCAGTGGCACAACCAGAAGGGCAAACGGGCCGGGCTGCCTCCGGTGGAGCCGCTGTATACCCTGATGGACGCGGAAGAGGCCATTCATATGCTGGAATCGGTGGAGTATGGCTGGCTCTTCGACCTGTGCGAGGGTGTCAAGGTCCGCTTCACCGACGCAGGCCATCTGCTGGGCTCCTCCATCCTGGAAATCTGGGCCACCGAGGACGGCGTCACCAAAAAGATTGTCTTCTCCGGCGACCTGGGCAACAACGCGCAGCCCATTATCCGGGACCCCTCCTTTGTGGATGCCGCCGACTATGTGGTGATGGAATCCACCTACGGTGATCGGAACCACGAGCCCCCGGAGAGCTACGCCGGCGCGCTGGCCGCTCTGATTGACGAGGTCTTCTCCAAGGGGGGCAATATCGTGATCCCCTCCTTCGCCGTGGGCCGCACCCAGGAGTTGCTCTACTACCTGCGTGAGATCAAGCGGGACGGTCTGGTCCAGTCTCTGCCCAGCTTTAAGGTCTATGTGGACTCCCCCCTGGCCTCTGAGGCCACCAAAATATACTCCGGCAACCTGAAAGGCTATCTGGACGACGAGGCCATCGCCGTCATTCAGGGCGGTGAGAACCTGTTCACCTTCCCTGGCCTCACTCTTACCCAGTCTACTGAGGAGTCCCGGGCCTTGAACGACGACCGGACACCCAAAATCATCATCTCCGCCTCCGGCATGTGCGACGCCGGACGTATCCGCCACCACCTGAAACACAACCTCTGGCGCCCGGAGTGCGCCGTGGTCTTTGTGGGCTACCAGGGGGAGGGTACCCTGGGCCGCCATCTGCTGGAGGGGGCCCGGTCCGTCAAGCTCTTTGGGGAGGACATCTCCGTCCGGGCCAAAATTGTCAACTTCAAGGGCCTGTCCTCCCACGCTGACCGGGACCATCTGCTGGAGTGGGTGGAGCACTTCTCCCCCCGGCCTCAGCAGGTCTTTGTGGTCCACGGAGACGAGGAAGTCACCGAGCTCTTCGCCCACGACCTGAACCAGCGAGGCATCCCCGCCCATGCCCCCCTCTATGAGGAGGTTTACGACCTGATGACCAACTGCATGCTGGCCAAGGGCGTAGTGCTAGAGGTCAAGAAGACAGCAGGCTCCGCCGCTACCCCCTCTGCAGCCTATCTGCGCCTTCAGAACGTGTCCAAGGACCTGGCCGACCTGGTCAACCGCAGCCGGGGCCGCCCCAACAAGGATCTGGCGAAGCTGGCCGAGCAGATCAGGCAGGTTATGGAGAAGTGGGGGTAACCGCTCCGCCGTTCCCGTCCCTCTGGGGGCGGGAACGCCAAATTATTATCAAGATCGGAGATCGTCCTATGGAAATCGACCGCAAGGAATTGAAACGTCAGGCCAAAGAGTGCATCGCCCTCACAGACCCGAAATTCTGGGTGGTGGCTCTGGCCTATATCGCCATGACCACCGGGGTGTCCTGGCTCATCTCCCTGATCTCACTGGTCCTCCCTTCCGGCTCCTCTTTCCCGGCAATTGCTTCCACACAGCTGTTTTTCACCCTGCTCCTGAATCTGTACACCGCCGTGGTCAACTTCGGCCTGTGCCTGTGGGCCCTGTGGACCTACCGGCAGTTGGACCCAGGGGTCAACTCCCTGATGCAGGGCTTCTCGGTGGCGGGACGGGTTCTGCTGATGAAGCTGGGGGTCTTTGTCCGGATTCTGGGCTGGTGCCTCCTGGGGACTATGGGCATATCCGGTCCGGTTTTTTTCTTTATGGCTCAGGACCTCTTCCTGGGCTTACTGGCGTTCTTTTTTGCTTACATCGCCCTGATTGTCCTGGCCGTCTTTCTTGCGCTCCGCTATGCCCTGGCCCCCTATCTCCTGGCCGACCGGCCGGACGACGGGCCCTCCGCCGCCATCTATCGCAGCGCAGGCTTAATGCGGGGCTGGAAATGGCAGCTGTTCAAGCTCAGATTCTCCTTCATCGGCTGGGAAGCCATCAATTACCTCCTCAGCGCTGCGGTGCTGATCGCCTTTCTCTACTACGCCGACCTGCTGACCGCAGACGCCATATCCGATCCCCTCTGGCGCGATCAGGCCATCGCTGTGGTTTACTCCTTGCCTTCAGTTATCCTGAGCACGCTGGTCACAATCCCGCTGTCTCTGTGGCTCCTGCCCTATCGTGAGACCGCCCTGGCCGGCTTTTACGACGCTCGGCTGATGGCTGCTTCCCAGACCACTGACCGGCCTGAAATGCCGCCGCTGTAAGGAGATGACGCCGATGGAAGACAGAGAGCAGTGGCTGAACTGGACCATTGAGCTCCAGGCCCTGGCCCAGGCCGGGCTTCACTACGGCCACGACAAATACGATTTTGAGCGCTACGCACGCATCCGGGACATCGCCGCCGAGATGGCCGCCCGGCAGTCCGGCCTGCCCCTTGAGACGGTGAAGGATCTGTTCTGTAATGAGACCGGCTATCAGACCCCCAAGCTGGACACCCGCGCCGCCATCTTCCAGGGAGACCAAATCCTTCTCGTCCAGGAGAGTGACGGCCGCTGGTCCCTCCCTGGGGGCTGGGTGGATGTCAACGTGTCCGTGGGAGAGAACGTTGTCAAGGAGGTCAAGGAGGAGGCCGGGCTGGACGTTGCCGCCGACCTGGTCATCGCCCTTCAGGACCGGAACCGGCGCAACCAGCCCCGCTATGCCTACAGCATCTGCAAGGTCTTTGTCCTGTGCTCCGTCCAGGGCGGCTCCTTTCAGCCCAATCTGGAGACACTGGACAGTCGCTATTTCGCCTTGGACCAACTGCCTGAGCTGGCGGAGGAGAAGACCACCGCAGAACAGATCAGGATGTGTTTTGACGCCTGCCGCGCCAAGCACTGGAAAACACTGCTGGATTGATTTTGGCCGGAGCTCCCGGGGGAGGTCCGGCCCCTCATATTTCTAAAAAATTCAGAAAGTCGTGGAACATTCGTTTGACAAAGCAATTTTTCTGTGCTATAATTTTAATCAACCTGACGGTTAACTGTTCGGGCGGCTGTCCGCCCGCTGAAAGGAGCCCTTCTTATGGCCAGTTTAACCCGCAAACAGCAGGAGGTCTATGACTTTATCCTCTCCTTTACCAACGAACACGGCTACCCGCCCTCCGTCCGGGAAATCGGCGCGGCGCTCGGCCTGAAGTCCCCCTCCACGGTCCACTTTCACATGAAAGGGCTGGAGGAGGCCGGCGTTATCGTCAAAGCGGAGGGAAAAACCCGGGCGATCTCCCTGCCCGGCGCCACCCTGGGTCCGGTGGCCGAAGAGCCGGACCCCCACGCCAATCAGGTGCCTGTGGTGGGCAGCGTGGCAGCCGGTTCCCCCATTCTGGCCCAGGAGTGCATCGAGGAATACCTCACCTTCGACACTCAAGGGCTGTCCGGCGAGCATTTTGCCCTGAGAGTGCGGGGCGAATCCATGCTGGGGGCTGGCATTCTGCCCAACGATCTGGTGGTGGTACACCGACAGCAGGAGGCCCACATCGGCGACATTGTGGTCGCCCTCTTTGAGGACGAGGCCACAGTAAAGACTTATCGCCGCAAGGACGGCCACATTTGGCTTATGCCGGAAAATCCCGAATATCAGCCCATCGACGGCACCTATGCCGAAATTATCGGAAAAGTGGTGGCCGTGGTGCGGCGATATTGACCACGGCCCTGAGCCCGCCAAGCGAAGCACAGACAGAAAGCGCCCCCGGCAGACAGTTTGTCCGCCGGGGGTGTCATATTTCGCTTTTACGCGCCTACAAGGCTCATACCCATGCCCCGAGAAATGTTCCAGCCTTGGGCAGCCTCAGCGGTGAGATTCTCATAGTCCTGCTCACGCAGGGCGGCGGCGGTGGTCAGCTTCCAGACCGGCTCGCCCTCTATATAATACATCACATGCCAGCCAAATTCGGTCTTGACCAAACCGGTATCCCCCATTCTGCGGGCGGGGTCGGTGGCCCAGTCACGGAATTCCTCCACATAGCTGGAGGTCTCGGTGATATGGGTATACAAGCCGCCGGTGCTCTTGGAGGCGGTGTCGTCCGTATTGTCGGTCACCAGCTGGGCAAAGGAATCCTCGGTGGCCTCGCCGGCCTTCCACTGATCCAGAAGGGACTGGGCCTTCTCCTCAGCAGCGTCATATTCCGCCTGAGTGGGGTCTGCGTTGCCGTCGCCAGCCCTAACCAAAAGGTGGCGCACGTCGTTGGTGTGATCCTGAACCAGGGCGCGGCCCTCAAACCGGACCACGTAATAGTAGAAGCTGGTGCCGGCATCCCGCTCGGAAAGGTTAATGTCTCCCTCCTTACGGGCGCTGTCTATGATCCACTCGCCATAGACGGAGGAGCTGAGGCTGCTCCCGGTTGCGGCGCTGGAGAGGGAGGTACTGTAGATTTTGTCTCCATACTCCTCAGACAGCTCCTCCGGGTCCGCGCCCCCCTCCAGCTTGGACTTGACCTCCTCGGCCAGGGCCTTCTGCTCCGCCTTCAACGTCTCCAGCTGGGCGGACTTCTCCGCCTCGGTCAGTTCGATGGCATCGCCGTCGGCATCAGTGACGGGAACCTGAGCCCGGAAGGTAAACAGGGTGTAAGTTATGGTATCCAGCTCCTCGGTGTGCTCCTTGTAATAGGCCTGATAGTCAGAGTCGGAGTGTTCCATGGCCTCCAGCTTCGCATTGGCGTAGTCGCCGGCCAGAGATTCCTGCTTCACCAGAGTAATCAGCCGGTCATAGGTCATATAGGAGCCAAAATTTGCCTTGATGAAGCTGTCGCGGTTGGAATAGCGGCCAATCCAGAGCGTGTCCAGTTGGGCAATAAAGCTGTCCAGATCAGCCTGACCCTCAGCAGAGAGGGTGTAGCCCTCCTTCTGGGCCTGCTGGGCCAGTGCGGTGTCGCTGGTCAGGGTCTCCTCCGCCAGGCTCAGGAAGTAGTCGTGCCAGGATTGCCCGGCAGCCTCGTCATAGACCTGCTTCTTCGGGGAGACGCCAGTGTTGAACAAAAAGCTCTGGGCGTAGGCGGAGTATATATTGTTGTAGTAGTACTGTACGTCGGCGGCGCTGTACTTGGTTCCGTTGACCTCCAGGGCGGTGAGACCGCGCTGGAGCAGTCCGCTGTTCCAGATCATCAACGCGGCCGCCGCCGCCACCACCAGGACGGCCACCGCTGTATACACAGCCATGGACCGGCGGTCCTTCTGTTCGTCCATGCGGCGCTTTTCATCGCGCTCAGCCTTGGTCTGAGCCTTCTTTTCTGGGGATGCACTCACAGTTGCTTCAGTCCTCTCATTTCAATAATCATTTCTGCCCGCAGAAAGGGAAATCGGCTCCTAAGCGGGAGCCGGGCGGGCGTTTCCGAGATATTATACTAAAATCCGTCTCCAATTGCAAGAGGGCGCGGCGAGATTTACACTTTATTTATAAAATAAAAAGACCGCAGCTCCTCGCCGCGGTCCAGCCGCTGTGATATTCTGTTTTTTAACCCCGCTCTGGCCGTGTGGACCCGATTAAAACCTGCACAGATGGCAGGTGGGTCGCCTCCACGACGTTTATCTGCTTCCAACGTCCAGCTGACCTCATAGGGGGCCGGGAGGCCTGCAAGCCGCGCCGTGAGGTGGGCGTCCCGTTTTAGAAATGTGGGTTTAAAAGGACCCATCACGCACCGAGCAGGAATGCTTTGATCAAATCAGGATTCCTCTTCCTCGTCCTGGAAAAATCGCTCCATAAACAGCTCGTAGACCTGATCCAGCTCCTCGTCGGAGTCCAAGGTGGACAGCAGCTCCTCGCCGTTTTCCTCGATGGCCTTCATGATGACGAGACCGTACTCTTCGTCGTCAGCGTCCACATCCTTGGGCTCGCCGGTGGCCTCGTCCTCCTCCACAGCGGGAAACATGGCGTAGTAGGTGATTCCCTGGTACTCCAGGGTGTCTACCAGTTCCAGCTCAAAGTCGTTGCCGTCCTCATCTGTAACGGTGATAAAGTCCGGGCCGAAGTTCTCTTCCATGGCGGACATCCTCCTGTCTTTTGCTGTCCCTATTTTACCCCGGCGGCAGAAAAAATGCAAGAGGTCAGACAGGTAATTTTTAAGAAACTTTGAAAAATCCTGCTTTGCCGGGATTGTGGGTGGACAAACATGGAAAATCTGGTATAATACCTGTGTGAAGCCTGCCGCAGGCTCAAGGAAACACATCAGATCCGGGCGGACAGTTGTCCGCTCAGACCGTCGGGGCGGGAGATCCTTCCCCCTCAACCGACTGGAGGTATTACCGTGTCACAATACAATGAACACAGTTCTCTCTACGAGAACAGCGATTATCCCTCCCGCCGTCAGGCGCCGGACTCCTCCCACGCCTCCGGCGGCGGGAAACAGCCCGCCCGCAAGCGCAAGCGCCGGCGGAAGCGGAATCCCGTTCTGCGGGGCATCGGCATTTTTTTCAAGGTGCTGGGCACCCTGATCCTCATCGGCCTCTGCACCGGGGCGCTGCTGGCCTGCTTCGCCGCCGTCTATATCAACGAGGTCATCGTCCCTCAGGCCGATCTAAGCTTTGACGATTTCACCCTGGGG
>CATKHE010000244.1 GCA_949747935.1 uncultured Eubacteriales bacterium | reverse complement strand
TGCCCTGGTCGGAGCCGGTGGCCCGCTCATGGATGCCGAAGGCGGTGGGGATGGAGGGGCCGGTGATGTCGGCGTCCAGAACGGCCACCTTGCGGCCCTTTTTTGCCATCGCAGCAGCCAGGGAGGCGGTGACGGTGCTCTTGCCCACGCCGCCCTTGCCGCTGACCACCGCAATGACCCGCTTGACGCTGGACAGGGCGTTGGCCGGGACCCGCAGGTCCCGGGAGGAGCAGTCGGCGGAGCAGCTGGAACAGTCGTGGGTGCAATTTTCTGCCATAATCGATACATCTCCTTGATATTTTCTGTAGGGGCGGATATCATCCGCCCGAACGGTTACAGATGTGTTTTGTGAGAACGGGCGGATGATATCCGACCCTACAGGATAGATTTTACCGGATCAGGGTGTTCTCCACAGGAATCTCCTCCCGGGTCTCCTGGGCGGAGAAATAGTAGCGCAGCACGTCTGCCGCCATGTCGGCCAGCTCGCCGCCGCTGCCGCCATGTTCCACCGCCATGGCCACAACAATCTCGGGGTCGTCGTAGGGGGCGAAGCAGACAAACACGGCGTTGGATTCCGTCTGCGCGCTGACCTGGGCGGAGCCCGTCTTGGCCCCCACCTGGAAGGGCAGATCCTGGAAGGAACGGCGCACAGAACCCTGGGTGGTCAGACGCAGCATGCCAATCTTCACCGCGTTCAGGTTCTCCTCCTTGATGTCGATCTCCCCCAGCACCTGGGGCTCGTAGCTATAGACCACCTGGGAGAAATCGCTGGATTTAACCTCCTTGAGCAGATGGGTGGCATTCCGGGTGCCCCCGTTGACCAGGGTGACAATATAACTGGCGAGCTGAATGGGGGTGATCTGAGTGCTTTCCTGTCCAATGGAGACCGATTGAGTGCTGCCCTCATACCAGATGCCGCCCTGGGATTCGGTATAGGCCGGGCCGGCCATCACCCCCCGCTTCTCGGCAAGCTCCACTCCCGTCTTCTGGCCCAGGCCGAAGCGGGTGGCATAGTCCACCAGCCGGTCGATCCCCAGCTGACGGCTCACCTCAAACATATAGTAGTTGCAGGACACCTCAATCGCCTTGGACACGTCCACCAGCCCATGGGTGCTGCCGTACTGACGGTAAATCCAGCACTGCGGGCCGTTGGGGACGTAGTAGGTAAACCGGCCCATATCCTGAATCTGGGTCTTGGGGGTGACGATGTTCTCCTCCAGGCCCGCGATGGCGGTAATCATTTTGAAGGTGGAGCCGGGGGGATACAGGCCCTGGAAGGCCCGGTTCAACAGGGGCTTCAGGGGGTTGTTCGCATTTTCCCCATAGTCCGCGCTGTAATTAGCCAGATCAAAGGTGGGGTAGGAGGCGGCGGCCAACACGTCGTTGCCTTTCGCGTCCAGCACCACGCAGGCTGCTCCTTCCACCTCCTCGCTGGCCAGCTTGGGCAGGGAGTCGGCCAGCAGGTTCTCCACATAGGCTTGAAGGCCGATATCCAGGGTGAGCATCACGTTGTTTCCCGGCTCGGGCTCTGACAGCCAGGTCTGGGAGACGATTTTCCCCTTGGTATTCCGCTCCACACTCCGGACTCCGGGGGTCCCCCGGAGATAGGCCTCGAAGGCCTGCTCCGCCCCCTCCCGGCCCACGGTGTCGTTCATGCTGTAGTCCCCCACGCCGTCTCCGTCCAGGTCCAGATTGGTGTAGTACTCCACCTCATCGGGGTAGATGGGGGTCACCCGGCCCAGCAGGTGGGCGGCATATTTGGTGTGGTACTGCCGGACAGTGGCGGCCTCAATGACCACGCCGGGCAGGTCCTGTTCCTTTACCCGGGAAATAAAGTCGATATCCACCCCGGAGGCGAACACATACTCGCTGGCCATATAGACCTCACGGGAGCGCAGGTTCAGCTCGTAGAGAATGCCGGCCAGCGCCCGGGCGTCCGCCGGGGACAGGTCTCCGATGTTCAGGACCGGGACGGTCTCGCCCGCCTTTTGAGCCGCCTTCTCGTCCACAGCTCCCTCGCCCTTTACGCCAAAGCTGCGGCACATTGCCCCCAAAAGAGCCTCGGCGCTCAGAAGGGGCTTGGGCTCCTTCGCCTTTTTGGGGGCCTCCTTCTGCTCGCCCTTAATCAGGCTCTTCAGCCTGTCCAGCAGACCAGGCTTCTCCTCCTTCGGCTCCGGTGCGGCCTCCACCTCCGGGGCCTTGGTGGGGTCGTCCACCCAGCCCAGCTTTACCGCCAGCCGGCCCAGCCGGGTCAGGGTCTTCACCCAGGCCCCTTCCTCGTCTCTCGACGAGGAGAAGTAGGGCTCGTCGGTGGTAAAGCGGAAGGGCTCGGTCTGTGTGATGGGCAGACTGTCCGTCCACTCCACTCCCTCCGCCCGGGCCGCCTCAATCAGGGACAGCAGAACGCCGTTTTGCTCCTCTCCCATCTGACTGAGGTCCAGCGTGACCTTATAGATCACCTTGTTGGACACCAGCACCTGTCCGTTCCGGTCCAGGATCTGTCCCCGGGCAGCTTCTACCGTCTGAGTTTCGGCGATCTTCCGCTGGGTCAGTGCGTAGTAGTAATCGCCATTGTTGATCTGAAGGTCGTAGAGGGCGGCTCCCATGCCTGTAATCATCAGGGCCAGCAGCAGTACCATCGCCCACATCCGGCGGTGAAATTGTTTGGTATTCATTGGGTCTCCTCTTTTACGGGAAAACAAATCGGTAGAGGCGGATATCATCCGCCCGTTTGGAAACGCGGGGGCTCTGCGGGCGCACCATATCCGCCCCTGTATATTTACGCCAATTTCGTGCCGCCCACCCGGTTATAAATGCTCCGGAAGAGCAGCCAGACCGGCGGGGTCCAGGCCAGGGACCAGAGAAACTCGGGCACGGCTACCTTCAGCAGGTCGGACAGACCGGCTGCGTCTATCAGCAGGAGGCGGGCAATCCGCAGCAGGGACAGCAGGGCCAGCAGTCCCGCGGCGCAGATCAGGCATCCCGCCAGGGACTGACTCAGGGCGTAGCGCGACACCGCCCCCATGGCCATCCCGGCCAGGGCCAGGAAAAAGACCATCCCCCCGAAGCCGCCGGGATAGGCCAGCTCCCACAGCAGGCCCACCGCCAGCCCGAAGCCGGTGCCTGAGTAGGCTCCTTCCAGCACGGCAACCGCCGCCGCCGCCAGGGGCAGCAGCATGGGCACCGTCCCCCACAGGGGATAGCGTGGGAGAATATAGGCGTCCAGCAGCCACACGGGCAGAAGCCCCAGGGCGTAGACAAACCACTTGTGGATATAGTCACGACGGGTCACGGCAGTCACTCCACGATCTCAAAATCCTTGATCACAAACACCTCAATAAGGGAATCCAGGGTCACCGAGGGGGCCACCACGGCGTAGCGGGTCTGGCCGGAGGGATCGGTAAAGACCCCCTCCACCTTGCCCACCTCCAGCCCGGAGGGGAACACCTCCCCCCGGCCCGAGGTGAGCACCTCGTCCCCGGAGACCAGCTGGGCCCCCTCGGGCAGGTAATTCAGCTTCAGCATGCCCTCGTTCATCAGGGCAAAGTCCCCCTCCAGTACCCCGGCGGAGTAGGTGCGGGTGACGATACCCCCCATCTGGGTCTCGGTATTGATGATGGTGGAGACGGTGGACCAGTTCAGCCCCGTCTCGGCCACCACCCCCACCAGCACGCCGGTCTGAGTGACCACGCAGTCCCCCGCTTCGATGCCGGCGGTGGAACCCTTGCTCAGGGTGAGGGTGGACTCCCAGTTGGAGGTGGACCGGGCGGTCACCTTGGCGGCCTCGAAGACGAAGTCCCGCCGCCGGGCCTGGAGGCCCAGCAGATCCCGGAGCTGCTCGTTCTCCCGGCTGGCCTCCTCCCCCTGGCGGACCTTCTCCTGCAGCTCGCCCACCTGGCGGCGCAGGGCGTCCAGTTCGTCCTCCAGCTCGCCCCGGCGGAAGACATAGGCGTAGGCCCCTTCCACCCAATCGGCGGCGGCGGCGACGCCCCCCCGCACCGGGGCGGTGATCGTATTGACAATGTTGGACAGGGGGTCGGCCTCGCCGCCCATCACATAGGAGATGATCCCGATGAGAATGGAGGCCAGCAGGGCGATGACCAGCAGCAGTATTCCGTTTTGCCGGAGAAAATCTTTCACGCCTTTTGCTCCTTCTCCACGGCCAGGGCCAGGGGGTCCACCCCGAACCGGGCCAGCATCCGGGCCAGCCGGCACACCGGCAGGCCCATCACATTGTAATAATCCCCGGAAATGCTCTCCACCAGGGTGCAGCCATAGCCCTGGATGCCATAGGCCCCCGCCTTGTCCATGGGCTCACCGGTGGCGATGTAGCGGATGATGTCCGCTTGGGTCAGGGTGCGGAAGCGGACCGAGGTCATCTCGTGGGAGGTGATGGTCTTTCCCTCCAGGCTGACCGTCACGCCGGTATACACCGTGTGCAGCCGGCCTGACAGGGTAGCCAGCATCCGGGCGGCGTCCTCCTCACTGCGGGGCTTGCCCAGCACCCGGTTGTTGATGGCCACCACCGTGTCGGCGGCAATGACCAGGTCCTTTGGCCGCCCCGCCGCCACCTCGGCGCACTTCTTTCGGGACAGCTCCTCCACCAGCTGGTCGGGGGTGAGGCTGCGGGCGGCGATCTCCTCGCCCCTGGCGGGGATCACCTTGAAGCCGGTGATCCCCATCCGCTCCAGCAGCTCCCGCCGCCGGGGGGACTGGGAGGCCAATATGATCTTCATGGCTTCACCTCATACTTCGGCTCCGGGTCGTCGGTGAGGCCCAGGAG
>CATKHE010000243.1 GCA_949747935.1 uncultured Eubacteriales bacterium | reverse complement strand
TTCCACCAGATGCTGGAAAAAGACAGCGCCGCTGACTGAGCTCAGCAACCAAATGCACAATAATGAGGCCGCCGCAGGAATTTTCCTGCGGCGGCCTTTATCTGTCAAAGACATTTTGTCAAGACAGTTTTATCTTTTCAGGCTGTAATTTGTACTCACTAATAATGATACTATATACCGTTTAGAGGAATATCGCACATATTTTTCTCCCATTCGAAATAGTATTTACCAATGCGGTCTCCAGGTCTGCGCCTGTTCCAAATCGAAGCCCGGCGAAGCGGGTTTGGTTTTGAGCAGAGGAGCAAGGGGATGCAACGAGGGATACCGCCAGGGCGTCCCAAATGGATCGAATTCAGCTCCGACGAGGGGAGGGGGGATCGTCTTGTCTGAAAAAATGCTGTCCGCCGGGAAGGGGGCGCTGTTTCTCACGGCGCTGAGCGCCATCTCCCAGGTACTGGGATTTTTCTATCGGGTCGTGCTGTCCCGGAAGGTAGGGGCGGAGGTGATGGGGCTGTATCAGCTCATCATGCCGGTGTGCTCTGTAATCATGTCTCTCACCGCCGTGGGACTTACCTCAGCCTGCTCTAATCTCACCTCTCAGCATCTGGCCTTGGGGAATCGAAGGGCGGCGGACCAGACCGTCGCCACCAGCTTAAAGCTGTTTTTCCTCCTGCTCCTCCCCGTGGGCGCGGCGGTCATCTGCGCTTCTGATGCCATTTCAGTCTATCTTCTGGGGGACGCCAGGACCCAGCTGGGGCTGGTCCTGCTGATACCCTGCGTAGCTCTCACCGGAGTGGAGAACATCCACAAGCACTTCTTTTACGGTTCCGGCGTGGTCCGCCCTCCGGCCACTGTAGAGCTGCTGGAGCAGTTTGTCCGCACCTTCGCCGTTCTCGCCCTGCTGACGCTCTTCCTCCCCCAGTATCCTGAACGGGTTGTGGGCCTGATTGTGGGGGGTATGGTGATCTGTGAGGTCTTCTCCTCCTGCACGCTGGTGGTCCTCTACCGTCGGCGGATGGGGCGCTCCCATCTCACCGGACGGGGCGAGGAGGGACAGGTGCGCCGCCGGCGCATTCTGTCAATCGCCCTGCCCGTGGGTCTCAATGCCCTGCTGGGCAATCTGCTGGGGGCAGCCAACGCCACCCTGATTCCCCAGAAGCTGGTGGAGGGGGGGATCGACAGGTCTGCTGCCGTGTCCCAGTTCGGGGTGGTGTGCGGCATGACCATGCCCATGCTCTCCCTGCCCATCGTCTTCCTGGGGGCGCTGAATCTGGTGCTGGTTCCCCGGCTGTCCCGGTCCAGGGCCCTGGACCGGCCCGGCGAGATTCGGCGGCTTGTCTCCCAGGCGGTATCGGCGGTATCGCTGCTCACTCTGCCCTGCATGGCCCTGATGGTGGTGGTGGGGCCCGACCTGGGGCGAGCCATGTTCCACCAGGAGGGGGTAGGAGAGTATCTTCTTCCCCTGGCCTGCGTCATGGCCATGAGCTGCTTCTGCTCGGTGCTCTGCGCCTCTCTCAACGGAGTGGGCTGTCAGCGGACGGTGGCCGCCATCTCGCTGACCGGCGGAGTGGTCCAACTGGGGTTTACCCTGGCCCTGGTCCCCCTGCCTGGGGTTGGCATGGCGGGCTATGTGGCCGGAGCGGTGGCCTCCACCGCACTGGAGCTTGGACTGTGTCTGTGGGCAATCGTCCGGGCTTCTGGGCTGGAGATACGGCCCTTCCAGTGGATGGCTGCCCCCGGCTTGGCCGCTGCTCTGTCAGGCCTGACCGGAAATCTGCTCTTCCAGGTACTGAAGGACAGCGGTCTGCCCCCTGTTCCCGCCGGCCTGGGCACGCTGGTCTTCACCCTGGTCCTCTATCTGGCCACTCTGCAAGCTCAGGGGGTCAAGGCAAGGGAGATTCTGCGGCTGGACTGGTAAACAAATCAAACCGTCCCATTCGGGGCGGTTTGATTCATTTTCCGGCAGTCTGTCCGGCCCAAGAGGTAATCAACGCTGATATCGAAATAATCCGCCAGAAACACCAGGCCATCAAATCGGTCTTGGCCTGCGTCAAGGGATCTTGTCGGCACTGGAACGCCGATAACCGGTCCCAGCGGGGTAGAAGAAGTTAACCTTTTTCTCCGACAGCCGGACGGTAAAGACTGTGTCCCGCATGACCTCTCCGTCCACCACCACGGTGACGGGCTCTTTCGCCGAGAAGGACACCTCCTGCCCGTGGTAGTCCAGGATCAGCTCCGGGTACCGCTTGTACAGCCCCTTTGCATACTTCCCCACCAGCCGCAGGAAGGTGAGCAGACTCACCTTCCGCACCAGCAGCATGTCCAGCACGCCGTCGTCGGGCATAGCCTCCCCCACGGGCATAAAGCCTCCGCCATAGTACCGCCCGTTGCACACACACAGCAGAGAGGCGGGCCGGTCCTCCCATTGGATGCCTCCCATATGTACCGTCATAGTCCTGGCGATGCCCTTGAAGAAGACATTTTCGATCAGCGCCAGGATATAGGCCCCGATACCGGATACGAACCACCAGTCCTTGTAGCGGTGGACATCGGCGGCAATGCGGGCGTCCACTCCGGCGCACACCACGTCGATCCCCAGGTGACCGTTGCAGTCGATCAGGTCAATGGGGGTCTCCGGACCCACGGACAGGGACTCCAGGTCGTAGAAGAGGGTCCGGCAGTCCGGACCGAAAATTTTCAAAAAGTCGTTTCCCGTCCCCTTGGGCACGTTGGTGACGGCCACCTGGGGATGGCCCGCCGCCCCGTTCACCACCTCATTGAGAGTACCGTCGCCCCCGCAGGCGTAGATGCGGACAGGTTGCCCGCTTTGGGCCGCTTCCTCGGCAAACCGCCGGGCGTCCCCCTCCTTTTCGGTGTATACCACCTCATGGGGAAAGGACAGCTTGTCCAATAATCGCTCCAGCTGGGCCGTGGTCCCCTTTTTCCCGGCGGCGGGGTTGATGATGAATAAATGGCGCATATCGTCCTCGCAAACTCCACTCCGCTCCATCCGCCTTCCGGCGGATATCCGCTCCATTTCGTTGCTCGTCCTCTCCAAAACGGCCCCGCTTCGCCGGGCTCCGTTTTGGGGGCGGCCTTCAGCCGCCTTTACAGCAGCTCCTCACAAATACATAAACAAATCACATTTCAGCATCCCGTTGTACAGCTTGCGTTTTTTGTCCGCCCTTTTGCCAAAGGTACGCTCAAATTCAGTGTGGGAGGACAGCAGGTAGAGTTTCCAGCCCTCGGGGAGCTTGTCCCAGGCCTTTCCGAACGCCCGGTACAGGTTTTCGGCCTCCTTGCGCTCCATCACCCGCTCGCCGTAGGGTGGATTGGTGACCACCCGGCCGTACAGGCCGCCCCAGTGGAAGCGGGTAGCGTCGTCCACATCGAAGCGGACGATATCCTCCACCTCGGCCAGCTGGGCGTTGTGCCTCGCCAGAGCCACGGCCTCGGGGTCGATGTCCCCGCCCCAGATCTCGTAGCCGCCGTCAAATTCCTTGTCCATGGCCTCGCCGGCAGCGGACAGCCAGTGCTTTTTCTCCAGCCAGTCCCATTTCTGGGCGGAGAAGAACCGGTTCAGCCCCGGGGCCCGGTTCCGTGCAATGAGGGCGGCCTCGATAGGGATGGTCCCAGACCCGCAGAAGGGATCGCACAGGGGGTCCCGGCCCTTATAGCGGCTGAGAAGTACCATGCCGGCGGCTAACGTCTCCCGCAGGGGGGCGGCTACCCCCTGGGCCCGGTAGCCCCGCTTGTGGAGACCGGGGCCGGAGGTATCCAGCATCAGCGCCGCCTCATCCCCCATAACGGAGAACTGCACCTGATACAGCGCCCCTGTCTCCGGCAGCGTCTGCAGACCGTACTTGCTCCCCAGCCGGGCGGCGATGGCCTTTTTCACGATGGACTGGCAGGCCGGCACCGAGCGGAGGGCGGAGTTGAGGCAGTGGCCCTTCACCGGGAACTGCCCATTCTGAGGAATAAACCGCTCCCAGGGCAGGGCCTTTGTCCCTTCAAAAAGGGCATCGAAGTCTTGGGCGGTAAAGGTCCCCAGCAGGAGGAGCACCCGCTCCCCTGTACGGATATTCAGGTTGAGCCGGGGCAGGTCAGCGTCCGTCCCGCCGCACAGCACCCGGCCGTTTTCCGCCCGGGCCTGGGGCATCTCCAGCCGCCGGACCTCGTCGGCGCACACCCCCTCCAGCCCGAACAGGGTGGGGATGATAAATTGCAATTCTGACATGGGAGTTCCTCGTTTCTCTTTTGTAGGGGTGGCCTTTGGCCGTCCGTCTTTCTATGGTTGCACCCCGGTCAGTCCCGCCTCTCTCAGGTGCTCCTGGGGGGTCTTGCCGGCAAAATCGGGCTGGGTCAGGGAAATGCCCATGGCAAGCAGCTCCCCTGCCCGCTTCGCTGCCCGGCGGGCGTCGGCCTGGAAGTGCTTGTCTCCGCTGTAGTGCCGGTAGAGCAGGGCGCAGCAGGACAGCAGGTTCCGGCCCATCTCGTCCCGGCTGTCCAGCCCCTTCTCCAGCCCCTTGAGAAAGGCGGTCATCGCCTTCTTGCTGGCGTAGGGCTTAGCGGTAAAGTCGGAAAAGTCCTGCATCAGGAAGTCATACCCCACCGTGTCCAGATAGAAGGGCGGAATCTCAGGCAGGCGGTCGGGATACATCTCCTGGACAGCGGCCAGGGTCAGGGAGAAGTCCTTCCAGCAGGACATCCAGGGGACGGCGTCCCCCTTCCCCTGGTGCCAGCTCAGCCAGCCATCCAGGAAGGGCCGCTTGCAGCCCTGGAGCATACTG
>CATKHE010000242.1 GCA_949747935.1 uncultured Eubacteriales bacterium | reverse complement strand
GGCAGCAACCTGTTCCGCACCGTGTTCTTCATGCCCAACCTCATCGGCGGCATCGTGCTGGGCTATATCTGGTCCATGATCTTTGACGGCATCCTCAGCCGGTGGTCCACCTCCATTCTGATGGACAGCCGGTTCGGCTTCTGGGGCCTGATCATCCTGATGTGCTGGCAGCAGATCGGTTATATGATGATTATTTACATCGCCGGGCTGCAAAACGTTCCCGGCGAGATGCTGGAGGCCGCCCGCATCGACGGGGCTACCCGCTGGCAGACCCTCTTCAAGGTGACCATCCCCAACGTGATGCCCTCCATCACCATCTGCATGTTCCTGTCTCTGACCAACGGCTTTAAGCTCTTCGACCAGAACCTGGCCCTCACCGCCGGACAGCCTTTCACCATCCAGCCCGGCGGCATCACCGTCAAGCAGACCGAGATGCTGGCGCTGAATATCTTCAACACCTTCAACACCTCCAGCGCCACCTCTCAGGGCACCGCCCAAGCCAAGGCGGTCATCTTCTTCATTCTGGTCGCCGGTCTGGGTCTGGCCCAGCTGGCCTATACTCGCAAAAGGGAGGTACAGCAGTAATGAACACCAAAAAGACACTCTCCGCCGAAAGCCGCCGGAAAGCCGTCCTGTCTGCCGTGCTGGCCGTCATCTGCGTCATCTATGTGCTGCCTGTGCTGGCGGTGGTTATCAACTCCTTCAAGCTGAACACCTTCGTCAAGACCGACACCTTCGCCCTGCCCACCGGCGAAATGTGGGCCGGACTTCAGAACTTTGTCAAGGGCATGACCTTCGGCAACTACCCCTTTGCCGACAGCGTGAAGTACAGCGTCATCATCACCGTGCTGTCCACCGCCCTCATCCTGCTGTGCACCTCCATGGCCGCCTGGTATATCGCCCGGGTGAACTCCCTGTTCTGCAAGATTCTATATTTCCTGTGCGTGTTCTCCATGGTGGTTCCCTTCCAGATGGTCATGTACACCCTGTCCAAGACCGCCGACCGCTTGAAGCTGAACACCCCCTGGACCATCCCCATCGTCTATCTGGGCTTCGGCGCGGGCCTTGCCATCTTCATGTTCGTGGGCTTTGTCAAGTCCATCCCCCTGGAGATCGAGGAGGCTGCCGCCATCGACGGCTGCGGACCTCTGCGCACCTATTTCTCCGTGGTGCTGCCCATGCTCAAGCCCACCATGATCTCCGTGGGCATCCTGGAAATCATGTGGGTGTGGAACGACTATCTGCTCCCCTCCCTGGTGCTGAACATCACCAAGTACCGCACCATCCCCATCCACATCCAATACCTGAAGGGAAGCTACGGCACCGTGGACCTGGGCGCCACTATGGCCCTGATCCTGCTGTCCATCATCCCGGTGATCGTGTTCTACCTCACCTGCCAGAAGCACATCATCAAGGGCGTGGCCGCCGGCGCGGTGAAGGGATAAGGCTTGCATTTCCCCCCGGGATGTGCTAAAATCGCTCAGTCAAAGGGAAAGAAGGGACATCTGTGACCATTAAGGATATCGCCAAGCTGTCCGGATACGGCGTGGCCACCGTGTCCCGCGTGCTCAACGACCACCCCGACGTCAGCGACGAGACCCGGCGCAAGGTGCTGGCTGTGGTGGAGGAGCAGAACTTCCATCCCAACAACAACGCCAAGCACCTCAAGCAGCAGGCCAGCACCAGCATCGCCGTCATCGTCAAGGGCACCCAGAACATGCTCTTCGCCGACCTGGTGGAGAAGCTCCAGGCCCTCCTCCGGGACGCCGGCCAGGACGCCGCCGTCTACTACCTGGACGAGGACGCCAATGAGGTGGCCTACGCCTGTCAGCTCTGCCGGGAGCGCCGGCCCATGGGGATCCTGTTCCTGGGGGGCGACCGGGAGCTGTTCCAGGCGGCCTTTCAGGACATCTCCGTGCCCTGTGTGCTGCTGACCAACACCGCCGGAGACCTGAACTTTCACAACCTCTCCTCCATTACCACCGACGACCGGGAGGCCTCCCGCCAGGCGGTGCGCTTCCTGGCCGACCGGGGCCACCGCCGCATCGGGATGCTGGGGGGCAACTGGTCCTGTTTCCAGATCGGACACAGCCGCTACCTGGGCTGCCAGCAGGCCTGTCGGGAGCTGGGCCTCCCCTTCGACGGGGAGCGCCAGTGCGAGCCCTGCCGCTACTCCCTGGAGGAGGGCTACGCCGCCACCAAGGTCCTGCTGGAGCGCTGCCCCGACCTGACCGCCATTTTCGCCGTCAGCGACGTGACCGCTCTGGGGGCCATGAGAGCTCTGCGGGACCTGGGCAAGCGGGTGCCTGAGGATATTTCGGTGATGGGCTACGACGGCATCGCCATCGGCCAGTACTCCCTGCCCCGGCTGACCACGGTGCGTCAGGACACCCAGAGGCTGGCCCAGCGGGGGGTGGACGCCCTCCTCCACGGCATTCAGCGCAAAAGCCCTCCCGTCCATGAACTGGTCCCCTTCCAGCTGATCGAGGGGGAGAGTGTTGCAAAAATTTCCTGATTACAAAGAAAGGGCCGCCCGACGGCGGCCCTTTATCCTAACAGAAACAGGTGAAACAATGTGAGAAAAGCAGGCATTTTAATGCCCATCTCCTCCCTGCCCTCCCCCTGCGGCATCGGCACCCTGGGGGCGGAGGCCCGAAAATTTGCCGACTTCCTGGCCGCCGCCGGGCAGAGCTGCTGGCAGATCCTCCCCGCAGGTCCCACCAGCTACGGCGACTCCCCCTATCAGTCCTTCTCCTCCTTTGCCGGCAACCCCTACTTCATCGACCTGGACCTCCTGGCGGAGGACGGGCTGCTGGAGGAGGCCGAGTATAAAAATCTCAACTGGGGGGACGACCCCCAGTATGTGGACTACGGCCTGATGTATGAGACCCGCTATCCCGTGCTCCACAAGGCCTGCGGCCGCCTTCTGGCCCAGGACCGGCCCGATTTCGCCGTCTTCTGCCAGGAGCAGAAGGACTGGCTGGAGGACTACGCCCTGTTCATGGCCCTGAAAGACGCCCACAGCGGAGCCTCCTGGTTCACTTGGCCCGAAGATATCCGCCTGCGCCGGCCCGACGCGCTGGAGAAAGTCCGGTCCGAACTGTCCGGGGAGATCGCCTTTTGGAAGGCGGTCCAGTATCTCTTCTTCGGCCAGTGGAACGCATGGAAGGACTATGTCAACGGCCTGGGCATTACCGTCATCGGGGACCTGCCTATCTATGTCTCGGGCGACAGCGCCGATGTGTGGGCCAGCCCGGACCAGTTCCAGCTGGACGAGAAGGGCCTGCCCACCGAGGTGGCCGGCTGTCCCCCCGATGCCTTCACCGCCGATGGCCAGCTGTGGGGCAACCCCCTGTTCAACTGGGAGCGGATGAAGGAGGACGGCTACGCCTGGTGGCTGCGGCGTATCTCCTTCCAGTTCAAGCTCTACAACACCCTGCGCATCGACCACTTCCGTGGCTTCGACTCCTACTACGCCATCCCCTACGGCGACAAGACCGCCCGCAATGGCCAGTGGAAGCCCGGTCCGGGCATCGCCTTCTTCAAAACGGTGAACAAGGCGCTGGGCAAAAAGGACATTATCGCCGAGGACCTGGGTTTCCTTACCCCCTCTGTACGCAAACTGCTGAAGGACTCTGGCTACCCCGGCATGAAGATTCTGGAGTTCGCCTTCGACAGCCGGGGCGGTGAGAGCGATTACCTGCCCCACCGCTATTCTCCCCACTGCGTGGTCTACGCCGGCACCCACGACAACGACACCATCCTGGGCTGGATGTCCACCGCCCCCAAAAAGGACGTGTCCTACGCCAAGGCCTACCTGCGCCTGTCCAAGCGGGAGGGTTACCACTGGGGGATGATGCGGGGGGCCTGGGCCTCCCCCGCCGACCTGGCGGTGATGCAGTTCCAGGACGTTCTCGGCCTGGGCAGCGAGGCCAGAATGAATATCCCCTCCACTTTAGGGAATAACTGGAAATGGCGGGCCCTGCCCGGCTCCTATGACGAAAAACTGGCCAAGCGGCTGTACCGGGACATGAAGGTGTATCAGAGACTGCCCAAGAGGCCAAGAGCCGGGCGCGCCAAATAGACCCGCCCGTCCGTCCCTCCAAAACACAAATTTCCAAGAATCTCACAACAAGGAGATGTATGTTATGCAGCTGAAAGAACAGCTCTTCCAGACCACACAGGCTCGATTTGGCTGTGCGCCCGATCAGTGCGACGACCATCAGCTCTATGAGGCCCTGCTCCTGCTCACCCGCTCGCTGACCCAGGACCGTCCCGCCCCCGCCGGGAAGCGGAAGCTCTATTACTTCTCCGCCGAGTTCCTCATGGGCAAGCTGCTGAGCAACAACCTGCTGGCCCTGGGCCTTCATGACGAGGTGCGGGAGCTGCTCTCCGACCTGGGCCGGGACCTGGGGGTCATCGAATCCATGGAGCCTGAGCCCTCCCTGGGCAACGGCGGGCTGGGCCGTCTGGCCGCATGCTTCCTGGACTCCATCGCCGCCCTGGGCCTGCCCGGCGACGGCGTGGGCCTGAACTACCATTACGGTCTGTTCCGCCAGAAGTTTGACAAAAACCGGCAGACCGAGGTCCCCGACCCCTGGCTGGAGGCGGACAGCTGGCTGATCCCCACCGGGATGTCCTTCGACGTGCCCTTCGGCGGCTTTGAGCTGAAAGCGGTGCTCTACGACATTGCCATCCCCGGGGCCAACAACCAGTACGCCAACCGGCTCCACCTCTTTGACGTGGCCGAGCCCGCCGACAAGCCCTGGGTGGGCATCGACTTTGACAAGGGGGACAT
>CATKHE010000241.1 GCA_949747935.1 uncultured Eubacteriales bacterium | reverse complement strand
GGAGCGTTGGAATGCCAGGACGAACCGTACCAAGTTCCAGGAGGTTTCCGTAATTCCAAAACAGTTCACAGGCAAATGAAGTTCCGTTTGGAACCACTGGGTGGTCTGTATGGGCTGAGGCTGAGCGAGATCCTAGGCCTCCGATGGCGCAACGTGGATTTAGATAAGAATAGCCTCTCTGTGGTCGAGCAGCTTCCGTATAAACTTCCCGCCGGGACGGTAGACATTGAGGAAATGGCCCCTGTCAAATCCGGAAATCGCACCCTGCCCATCACAGACATCACCCGTCCCTATTTCCTGCGTCAGAAAGCCCTTCAAAAGGATCAGGAGAATCTTATGACTGCCTCCGGTCAGACCTATCACCATAACGATTTGGTAATTGCGAGACCTGACGGTGCCCCTAAGCGCCGTGAACGTGTCTCTCCGGACTTTGGCCAACTGCTCCGCCACCTGGGTATGCCTCATATCCGGTTCCATGATACCCGCCATAGTGCGGCTACCAATATGCATGAACTTACAGGTGACTTCTTTACGGTCAGCCAGATTTTGGGCCATAGTCTGAAAGGGACAGGCATCCAGTTGAACCTGTCCTCCAATCTGGATAGTGTGACCACTCAATATGTGGATGTTCGCCTGGAGCGAAAGTTGGTGGTTTTGGTGCCTACCATCAAGCGGTACTAGGCCAGGGATAAGAAAAATGGCCCCATATTTTTATGCACCTCTTTATAGGCTGATCTGTGGTTTATAGGCTGATCTGTGGTGCCGGGCGCCATTTTGGCACCACGGCGTATTAAATACCGTATATCCCAGCCGATATTTCGAATGTTATGAATACTTATTCTCCAATCAAATAAACATGAAAAAAGCCTAGAACCGTTGTGGCTCTAGGCTTTTCTCGGTGGCGCAGTAGGAGGGATTCGAACCCTCGAGCCCTTATCAGGCTACACGATTTCCAGTCGTGCTCGTTATGACCACTTCGATACTACTGCGTATCATATATGTTGCTGTTTTGGCCTGTGAAACAGCAAAACATATTATACCAGCTTTTCACATTAAGTCAAGTCTTTTTTTAGAAAAAGCGGAGATTTTTTCAACGGACATTTTTGTCCACCTGCCGTCAACGCAATGCCAGGCCTGTCCCCTTCGAAACGGGAACAGGCCTTACTCCCGCCCGGCGGCATTACATCGACTTCAGCGCCTCCTGAGCTGTCCTCACCAGATAATCCATCGCCTGAACGGGCCACTTGCCGGCGGCGGTCTCGCCGGTGAGCATGAGCGAAGCGGCGCCGTCCAGCACGCCATTATAAATATCACTCACCTCCGCCCTGGTGGGAACGGGACGCTGTTCCATGGACCAGAGCAGCTGGGTAACCAGACAGAACTCCCGGCCCGCCGCCCGGCAGCGCCGGGCAATGTCCTTTTGGAGCGCGGGCAGCTTCCACAGGGGCATGGAATTTCCCAGGTCCCCCCGGGCGATACAGATCTGATCCGCCGCCTCTATGATCTCGCCCAGATGGCGGACTCCCTGCCGCTCCTCAATTTTCGCTATGATCCGCACCTTCTCCAGCCCCAGCTCATTCAAAGTCCGGCGCAGAACCCGGATATCCTGGCCGCCCCTGACGAAGGGCTGCAAGATATGAGTTACGCCGAACCGCCCTGCCTGACGCAAATTCTCCAGGTCGGCGGGGGTGAGGGCGGGGGTGTCCACGTCGGATCCCAAAAGAGAGAGGCTCTTTTTGCTGAGCAACGGACCGCCCTGAAGCACCCGGCACAGCAGAACAGAGGGATTGGAGCGCCGGACCTCCAGTAGAAGGGCACCATCGTCAATAGAAATCTGCTGCCCGCTGCGGGCGGTTCGGAGAATGCTCTGGGGAACGGGAATGCCGCCGTCTCCCAGCAGAACCTCGTTCCCCTCCCGCAGGGGGATGGGTCTGGGCAGCTCCCCCACCCGCAGCTCCGGCCCCTGAAGGTCCAGAATCAGGTGGGCATCCTCCCGTCCCACCCGCCGGGCGGCGGGCCAGTACAGTTCCTCCAACAGCGGGGCGCACTTGTCCAGACTGGTGTGGGACAGGTTGACTCGGATGCCCGTCATGCCCGCCTGAAACAGCTTGTCAAGCACCTCCCGCCGGGCACAGGGGTCGCCCAGAGTAGCGTAATATTCCATAGCATCCTCCTTGCAGCGGCTTTTTTACTATTATGAGGGCTGCCGCACAGGAAGTCAATGGTAATTTTCTGCGGAGGGACTCCTCCGAAGGAAATTTAGTTGCTCTTTCTCTGTTTTTCCTGTATAATAGGCAGAAACGGGAGGAGGGGCGCTATGCGCGTTATGGCTATTGACTATGGAGACGCCCACACCGGGGTGGCGCTGTCTGACCCCACGGGCCTTTTGGCTGGCTCCACATTTACGGTGAACAGCTGGCGTCAGGAGGTGGTCCTGGACCGGGTTGCCCGGCTGGTGGAAGAACACCGCCCGGATGAGCTGGTGCTGGGTTTCCCCAAAAATATGGACGGCACCGACGGCCGGAAGGCCGATCTCTATCGGGAGTTTGCCGCTAGGCTGGAGGCGTTTACCGGCATGAAGGTGATTCTCTGGGACGAGCGGCGCACCACCGTCGACGCCCATCAGATTCTCTTCAATCAAGGCAAGAACGGCCGGAAACGGAAAAAGATTGTGGACGCCGTGGCGGCCTCTCTGATTTTGGAGAGCTATCTGGATTTTAAGCGAATGAAACAGGAGTGATAGCGAGATGAAACGATATTCCAGCGTGCTGCTGGCACTGCTGCTGACCCTGTCCCTCAGCGCCTGCGGGGACGGAGCCGGTTCCTTTATCCCCTCTGCGTCCAACGATACAATCGCCACCTTCCTTCCCGGCGATTTGTCCGTCTCTGATGGAAGCAGCCGGTCGGTGGAGAATCTTCCAGATGAAAATCAGGGCCTGGACAACAGCGTCCAAAAAGCCCTGGAGGACGGCAGATCTTCCGAAAAGAGCGGAGAGGGCAACAAAACCCTGGACGAGGACGGCTGGTATACCTCCAAGGACGAGGTAGCCCTGTACATCCATCTGTACGGCGATCTGCCCGGCAATTACGTGACCAAAAAGGAGGCGGAGGATGCCGGCTGGCACGGCGGCAATGTAGAGCGTTACATCGGTGAGGGCACCGCAATCGGGGGCAGCCGCTTCAACAACCGGGAGGGTCTGCTCCCCGAGGAAAAAGGCCGCACCTATACCGAATGCGATATTGATACTACAGGCGAAAACTCCCGGGGCGCCAAGCGCATCGTTTTTTCCAACGACGGCCTGATCTACTACACAGATGACCACTATGAGAGCTTTGAGCTGCTGTACGGCGAGCCATAAGAAGGGGACCGGCCCGGATGGAAGACACTTCCATCCAGAGCGTCCCCCCATGGGCCGGCCTTTTATTTCTCACCGCAGGCACACAGCGAAATTTCACGCATGGAATGTCCTTGGGAAAAATAGATTGACATGGGCAGTATTCTTGTGATACACTGACGGCAAACGTAAGGGAGTAGCCGGCATCCTTGGGTGCGGTCCGGTCAACATACTGAAGAGTTTTCTTCTGGCCGGGCCTGAGACGACGAGACTTACCTGTCCAGGGGACAGGTGGGTCTTTTTCTATTTCTCCGCGCCCACCGGACGGAAACCATCTTCTGAGGAGGACCTGTCATGCGGCTGTATGAGCTTTTCATTATCGCGGTGAGCCTGTCTATGGACGCTTTCGCCGTTTCCATCTGTAAGGGGCTATCCACCGGACGTCCCCGTCTGGGTCACTGTCTCACCTGCGGGGTATGGTTCGGGGGATTTCAGGCCCTGATGCCCCTGATCGGCTGGTTGCTGGGGGTGCGGTTTCAGGAGATGATTGTCTCTGTGGACCACTGGATCGCCTTCGTTCTGCTGGGTCTTATTGGCTTCAATATGGTGCGGGAATCCCGAGGCGGTGAGGCGGAGGAACTGGACTGTTCCTTCTCCCCCCATGCCATGCTCCCCCTGGCGGTGGCCACTTCCATCGATGCGCTGGCGGTGGGGGTTACCTTCGCTTTTCTGAAGGTGGAGATTTTCACCGCCGTTCTCCTCATCGGCGTGACCACCTTTGTCCTCTCCGCCGCGGGGGTGAAGGTGGGCAGCCTCTTCGGCAGCCGATGCAAAAGCCGGGCGGAGCTGGCCGGCGGACTGATCCTGATGGGCATGGGCGTGAAGATTCTGGCGGAACACACTCTGCTGAGCTGAGAACAGGGCGGCCACAGGCCGCCCCTTCTGATTCCTCCATCAATGCCCGGCGGGACGCTCCCTCCGTAAACATAAAATTGATTTTTCTGCCATAATATGCTATGATAAAAGCCTTCTCTTGTAAAGGTGTGTGGAAAAAAGAAAGGAGTCATGTTATGAAAAAGTCCGAAAACCTGCCCCTGCGCCTGCTCATCGGCGTCATCGCGGGCGCTGTGCTGGGCCTGCTCGTCCCACAGGGGAGCACCCTGCCCTTCGCCGGCCTTGTGGTCAACATCGCCGGTACGGCCAAATACATCCTGGGACAGCTGATCAACTTCTGCGTCCCCCTGATTATCATCGGCTTCATCGCCCCCTCCATCACCAGGCTGGGCAGCAACGCCACCCGTCTGCTGGGCGTGGCTATTGTGATCGCCTATGTCAGTTCGGTGCTGGCCGCCCTCATGTCCATGGCCGCAGGCTACGCCATCATCCCCCATCTGAACATCGCCGCCGCTGCTGAGGAGGGCGCAGGCCTGCCCGTCCCCTTTGAGCTGGCCATCCCTCAGATCATGCCCGTG
>CATKHE010000240.1 GCA_949747935.1 uncultured Eubacteriales bacterium | reverse complement strand
GCTGGCGGTGTTCGCCCTGAACTTCAACGCCCTGTTCACCGAGTACGACATGTCGGCCACCTTTGCCAGCTCCTACGGCACCACCTACGCCATGGTCATTCAGTCCATGTGCCGGGAAGAGGGGCTGTACGGCTACAACGTCAACGCCTCGGGCCGGCGGTGCGCCTCCACGGTGTTCATTATGATCGTATCGGGTATCATCCTGTATCTGGTTTACGGTGTGGGAGCCCGGGATCTGGGAGAGCGGCTGGAGATCCGTGACCGGCGGCGGAAGCGGCTGGAAAAGCTGAAGAGCTTTGGAAAAAAGCCTAAGGAGGTTCGCGCATGATTCGCAACATTGTATTTGACATGGGCAATGTGCTGATTCGGTGGTGTCCCGAGGTCTTCATTGATCGACTGGGAATTCCGGAGGAAGACCGCCCGGCTCTGCTCCAGGAGGTCTTCACCTCGGTAGATTGGATTCAGCTGGACCGGGGGATCGTTACATGGCAGGAGGCCGCCGCCAGAATGTGCCGCCGCCTGCCGGAGCGGCTTCACAGGGCCGTCCGGGAATTGACGGGGAACTGGTGGCGCGGCCCGCTAATCCCCATAGAGGGGACAGCGGAGCTCATTCGGGAACTGAAGGTCTTGGGCTATGGCATCTATCTGCTGTCCAACGCCAGCGTGGATCTGCCAAGATTTTTCAACCGCATTCCAGGCAGCGAGTGCTTCGACGGACGGATTGTTTCCGCCGACTGGAAATTGCTCAAGCCTCAACCGGAGCTCTATCAGGTTCTCCTCCGGGAGTATGCTTTGAACGCGGAGGAATGTTTCTTCGTGGACGACCTGTTTATTAATGTGGAGGCAGCGGTTCTGGTGGGCATGTCCGGGACTGTCTTCCGGGGAGCGAATGGCCTGCGCCAGGCACTGAGAGAGGCCGGTGTGCCCGTTGCGGAGGAGTGCGGAGACTAACGGTTTTCTCTGGATGGGCGGAAAACAGGGCTTGCAAAGCTGAAAAAAAAGTGATATAATTTTTCCGCTTACTACTCAAAAAGGGGAAGATTTTCATGTCCGGACATTCCAAGTGGCACAATATTCAAAAGACCAAGGGGGCGGCGGACGCCAAGCGCTCCCAGATTTTTACAAAAATCGCCCGTGAAATGATTGTCGCGGTGAAGACCGGCGGCAGCGGCGATCCGGCTAACAACTCCCGTCTGGCCACCGTCGTGGCGAAGGCCAAGGCGGCCAATATGCCAAACGACAATATCAAGCGCACCATCGACAAAGCGCTGGGCTCCGGTAATACTGACAGCTTTGAGAATGTGGTTTATGAAGGATACGGCCCCAACGGCGTGGCCGTCATTGTGGAGGCCCTTACCGACAACCGCAACCGCACCGCTCCCGAGGTGCGCCACCTGCTGGACAAATACGGCAAGGGCCTGGGGGCTACGGGCTGCGTTTCCTGGTCCTTTGACCGCAAGGGCGTCATCGTCATTGAGGCGGAAGACTTGGACGAGGATACCGTCATGATGGACGCTCTGGATGCCGGCGCCGACGATATGCAGGCCGACGATGAGGTTTTTGAGGTCTATACCGACCCGGACGCCTTCCCCGCTGTTACCCAGGCGCTGGAGGAAAAGGGCTATGTGTTCCTGGAGGCCGGCGTGCAGATGGTGCCTCAAAATTATGTCAAGCTCACCGATGAGGGCGATATCAAAAACATGGAAAAGCTCATAGACCTGCTGGAGGAAAACGACGACGTGCAGAACGTCTACCACAACTGGGAGCAGGAGTAAACCGGAAAACATATCTCTCAAAACAGGCGGCCGTCCCGCGATGGGACGGCCGCTGTATTATCTGGCACTTGGGATCAGGAGCATCCGACCGCAGGGCAGCGCTTCCTCGTCCAGCTCGTTGGCCTGGAGAATGCGCTCCATGGTGGTTCCGTGAGCCTTGGCGATATCCCACAGCTCCTCCCCCGGGGAGGGCATACGCAGAACCACGGAGGGCCTCTGGCCCTCTCCAACGCTCCGGGCCTCACCCATCTGAGCCGCAGTCACCACCGGGACGGCGGTGGTCTGCGTGGTCAGACAGTGGAATTCCACAGTAAAGCGGACCTCAACTCCGCCAGCGGCGGGGGCGGCGAAGACCTCCCCGGGGCAGTCGCAGAAGCAGGAACATCTGGACCCTTCCGCACATTCCAGGCGGCAGGTCACCGGAAGGGAGCGGCGGATACACTGGACCAACTCGTTTTCATCCAGGTAGAGCACAGTGATCCAAGTTTCCGCAGTGAGGACAAGCTCTCTGCCCTCACGATTCTGCCGCACCTGCCCCAGCGAGAGCCGGGCGTCCACCACGGAGCGGACCATTTCACCGGTCTCCAGCAGCTCCCGGACCGCCTGGGGTCGCACTGACTGCTCTCCCAGGCGGCAGAGAAGCTGGTTTTCCCGCTGCACCTCCATCAGGCGGCTGGTGCTGTACAGGTCCTGGAGCAGCGTCACCGGCCGGCGGCAGCGCACCTGAGCCTGCGCCAGAAGCTCCAGCTCCACATTCAGCTCGCGGCTGTCGCCGGGGTCCTGTTCACACCGGAAGGAGGCAATCTCCACCTCAACCTGACAGTCCCCCTCCTCGGCGGCCCCCGCCGTCTCGATAATTTGGGAGAAAGGCAGGGACTCTTGACTAGTGCTCAAGCCGCCCCCCGCCTCCTGCAGGAGAAGATACAGCTCCACCATGCCCTTGAAAATCAGCTTGGACCCGATGAGCTTGCTCTCAGTACACAGCGGTTGGACCCGGGCGGCCAGCAGGGCAGGAGATTCCCCGGAGCCGGACTGCAGCCGCACCTGGTCGGAGAATATGAAGGGCTTCTCCTGTACCACGCACAGCTGATAGTCCTCTCCCTGATACCGCCGCTGACACAGGCCTTCCCCCTCCTGCTCCGTCACGCCGCAGCACACCGGCCGCTCCACCGGCTGACAGGCGGTGATATCCACCGCCAGGTCCACCCGCAGCAGAACCTTGCGGGGGTTGAGCGCCCGGGCCTCGGCACAGCGCAGCTTGGGATGGGCCAGGACCGTCCCCCGCTCGGTGAGTCCAGGAGCCTCCGCCTGGCAGGTGAAGGGAAGGCCCACCTCCATCCGCCGCAGGCCGCCGCTGCCCTCGGGCTGATAGAGAATACAGGCCCGTACCATGCCCGTGACCTGGGCTGCGCCCTCTCTGGCCTGCTTGCCGCTCAGCGTTGCCTGACCGCATACGTCCACAATGCGCAGAATATCAGGGCAGGCGTCGGGCACAATGCTCTCCAAAGTCTCCTCCTGGCACAGGGTGACCTCTACCACTGTCTCATAGCTGATGATGGTATCCCGTTCAAATTCCATAGTGTCCTCTCCCTTTTCATAGTGTCAGCCTGGCTTTGTTGACACTATATGCCCGGGAGTTTGTAAATATACCGCCTATTTTACTTTGAATATCCTGCGCAGCAGCCCCCGCAGGCACCGGGGGGAACGGACCACCACGATACCCATGAAAACGCCTCCCCTCCTCACTGAATTACCGTTGCCGGTTAATCCATCTTATGCGGGGTAGGGGAATTTGTGCCTGTTAAGCGGAGCCCCAGCAGATTATATCTTCACGGACGTTGTCCAAAGATTTTCCAGTATTGCGAACCGGAAATAAAACCGCCGCCCTGATCTGGGACGGCGGCGATTATTATGCCTCTACCTCGATTTCGGGCGCGGGAGCGGGTCCCGTTGCAACGGCGGCATACCGCTGGACAGCGGCCTCCACCGAGGTCTGCGTACGGTCTGTCAGCTCCTGCATCTGCTGCTTCATCTCCAGCTTGGAAGCGGAAATCTGATCCTGAATGCGGTTATCCACCTCGGCCTCCCGCAGATAGCCGGATTCCCGGATCATTCGCATAGTTTGACGACTTTTCAGCTGGTGCCGCAGGCGCTTGGCCTCCCACAGTCGCTTCTCCCTTTCCAGCTTGGCTTGACGCTTGGCGGTCAGCTTTTCCTGAGAAATTTCCCGTTTTTTCCGTCCCGCCCGGTTGACTGCCTTTTGCAACTGATTGATTGCCGCCTGAATGCGGTCAGCGTTATCGCTGTCGCTCCGCTTGGCCGCCCGCAGTTGGGCGATCTGACGGCGGGCGTAGCCGGCGGCGGCGTCCACCTGGCCCAGATTTCTGGCCTGGGCCAGCTTGGAATATGCCAGGATGGCCGCATCGCCATACCGTCGGCTGTTTTGGGGAAGCTTGAACATCTTCTCCCGCTCTGCCGCCTTTTCCCGGGCGTCCTTCATCATCTCCGCCAGACTTGGCTGGCTGTCCTGATCTTCCCGAAACGCTACAGCAAGCTGTTCCCCCTCCGCCTCCTGGGCGCAGAACACACGGTCCACTGCCGACTGGCTCTGGTAACAGACTCTGGCACTGATTCCAGATATACTCATAGCTGTCCCTCCCTGCCTGATATTTTATTGTAATTATCGGACAGGACAAAGAAAATAATAAGAGTACACTGAAAATTATATACTTTAACGAAAAGAGTTGGGACAAAGCGAAGCTTGTCCGGCGTGTTTGAATGGAGTTACAGTTTCCTCAGCGACAAAATTCAGATTTACGGAACAGAGACCGCAGAAGCACAATCCAGCCCCAGGAGACGGACAGTGCGGGCAGACTGGCCAGTAGGATGGCCTTCACCGGATGGATCTCGGTAAAGCAGATGGGGCCAAAGAACATGACGAACAGCACCACCATCATCGCCAGAAGGGTAATCTGCTCCCGGCGGGTGTTGGGGGGCGTTAAAAAAATCTTTTTCAGGTCGATCTCCACTCTGGTGACTTCCTTTTTCATATCAGCTCAGCG
>CATKHE010000239.1 GCA_949747935.1 uncultured Eubacteriales bacterium | reverse complement strand
GGGGATTCGAACCCCCGCACGGTTTTACCCGCCTACTCCCTTAGCAGGGGAGCCCCTTATAGCCACTTGGGTACTTCTGCATGGCTGCAAGTAAAAACGGCCTGTTCAGTTTTTAGGGGAGCCGCAGGACTGACATCGCTTGCTCCGACATGGCGGAGAGAGTGGGATTCGAACCCACGGCTCTTGCGAGTCACTGGTTTTCAGGACCAGCTCCTTAAACCACTCGGACACCTCTCCGGATCGCGCTCCAACCAGAGACGGTTGTTATCTTACCATTCGGAACCCGGTTTGTCAATAGGTTTTGTAAAAATATCCTGGAAGATCAGGCGGGCGGGCCTTTGCCCGCCCCAATGTAAAGCGCTACCGCAAAACCCACTGGAGCATCAGGAGCAGACCAAAGCCGGGCAGGCCCAGCACCCCCAGCACCAGCGCGTTCACCAGGTTTACCCCCAGCTGAACCCCGACCAGCTGCCCCACCTGAGAGAACAGGGCCAGCGCGGCCAGCCCCACCGAGGAGCGCAGAGCCAGCCGGAGCACCCGCGCGGCCGGCCGGCGCAGCACAAGCAGGGCGGCGCACAGGATCAGTCCGGCCAAACACCATGCTGCGTATCCGGACACAGGGCTCATGTGGCCTCCTCCAGCTCCTTGACCCGGCGCAGCAGGTAGTTATAGCGAGCCTGGAGGGAATTGATTTCGAAGACGTAGGATTCGATCAGATCGCTGTCGCTGGCGGTGTTGAAGCCGCCGTAAGCCTGATTAATCAGCGTGCGAGTCTGGGACAGAGAGCTGACCAGCTCCCTGCGTTCCTCCTCCTGGGCGGGACTGAGACGGCGGACAGGAGATTTTCGGACAGATTGAGGCATAGGGTTTCTCCTTTCACATGTTTTCGGCTGATTCATTCTATGGGTAGTTTGGACAAATATTCCAGCCGTTAAACCGAAAGGAGTACAAAAAACGCCCGGCAGACCTGCCGGGCGAACAGAATCACCAGAAATCGCGCAGACCCAGGTTCCTGTCATAGGCGTACAGAGCCCAGGCCAGCTCTCCCCGGGATACGACGGCCCCGGGACACAGCATACCGTCGACAGGGTTAATCAGCTTGCCGCTTACGGCCCACCACATGCTCTCGTAGGCCCAGGGAGAGATATCCCCCCGGTCGGCGTAACGGGACATGTTGGCGGAAGGGCGCAGGCTGTCGCCAGCGCGCTGGGCGTAACGGTAGAGAATGGAGGCCAGCTGCTCCCGGGTCAGCGGGTTATGGGGGGCAAAGGTGTTGTCCTCATAGCCGTTGATCAGTCCCGCCCACTGACACCAGGACACCGCCGGATAATACCACTCGCCGGCGGGCGTATCGGAAAAGCTGGCACCGCCCGAGGCGGGGGTGCCGGACATGTTCCACAGCACCTGGGCCAGCTGAGCCCGGTTCAGAGGGTCGTCAGGGCCAAAGAGCCCCCCGCCGATCCCGCCAAAATAGCCCTGAGACAGCCCGAAAAGGACCGCGTCGTAATACTCGTAATTCTTGGGGAGATCAAAGGGCACCAGAACCTCCCCGTAAATCTGCAAATAGTAGACTTGCTCATATTCCTGTTCGTCCGCCGGGTCCACGCGGCGCAGCGTGATCATACAGACGGGGAATTCCATCTGAGCGACCTCACGCTCCTCCAGCCCCAGGAGCGCCCCCCGGTCCAGCGCGGCCTGCCGGCTCCGCTGGACCAGCAGCTCAGGCGACAGGATATAGAGCTGGGTGGTGTTCAGGGTGGAGATTTCTCCCTGGACGGGATTCAACACGCCCTGAGCGTCCACCGTATCACTGCCGCCCTCCAGCAGCTCATAGGTCCCGTCGCCGTCGATATCGGTGAGATAATCCACCGTGACCCACACATCCTCCTCGCTGGTCTGAATGAAGAGGCCGGCGTCTCCGGTGACCCGGTTCAGCCTGCAAAGGAACTCCTCCGTCTCGCCGGGCTGGGGCTGTCCGTTTTCGTCCAGCGTGTACCGCGCCGCCGAGATGGTCCGTTCGGGGGCGTCCATGGCCGCGGCGTCAATATGAAACTCAGCAAAAGGCGTCTGGGCGGGCATCGCCAGACCCTGCGGGACAGCCGTGAAGACCGTCACAGCGGCCGCTATGACCGCCAGCCATTGTTGGAAGCGTTTCATCAGGAGCTCCTTTCTGGGGCGTTGGGTGAGGGAAGGTAAGCCTATTATACTGAACTTTTCCTGTCTTGACAAGGGATGTAACACAACAGTAAGAATTTGGCAGGGTTCAGCCCTCCACACAGGGGGGCAGCGTGCTGTCCTCCCAGAGGTAACCCAGGCCGCGCAGCTGCTGGTCGGTGTACAGGGGGCGATCCTCCCCCTCCAGCCGTGACAGGTCCAGGTGCCGCCACCCCTCCGCCGTGCGGACCACCGTCCAGATTTGGGGTTCCCCCTCCCAAGTGCCCTGGACCACCCGGCAGGAAAGCTCCAGCTTCTGGCACAGGGCGGCGAAGGTCAGGGAAATCCCCTCTCCGCTGGCTGACCCGGTGTCAAAGAAGTCATAGGGGGTGGCTCCTCCCTCCGGGTCGCAGGTCCCCTCCTCCAGCAGCGCCTGGGCCGCCTCCAGCGCCAGAGGGGTCCGTCCGTCCCTGGTGAGGTCCCGGGCCAGCCTGTCCAGCTCACGGTTCAGCTCATCCCGGCGCTTCTCCAACTGGGAGTGCTCCAGGGGATACTCCAGCAGAATCTCCACAATGCGCTGCCGCCCGCTCTTGGGATAGATGGAGACGGAGACCTCCGGCATACCCAGGGCGCAGGCAGGGACGCTATAATAGGCCTGCCGGGCCAGATTCCGGATAAAGGCCTCATCCTCCTCAAAATAGCTGATGCGCAGGGTGCGCTCCGTGGAGAAGGACGACAGGGCAGATTCCAGCTCGCCGCGGATGGCGGTAACGCCGGTGGCCTGGACGATGGAGGCCACCTGCTCCCGGGTGCGGCGGTAGGTGATATCCACCTGGGCCTGGGAATAGGTCACCACCGGGTCCACGTTGTACTTGATAAACTCCACGCAGTAGGCCCCCAGGGGGTCCTCCTGGATGACCTCCAGGCAGGCGTCCGACAGAAAGCCCTCCACGTTTTCTGACTCCGTATACAGCCGGATCGTCCCCTCCTCAGCGCCGATATTGATTAAATAAATCAGCGCGTTTACCAGCTCCTGATAGCTGTCCGCCCGGAGGATGGAGGGGTCCCCCTCGGTTGTGGGGGCGGTGTTGTGGGGAGCAACATGGCTGTAGTCCCGCTCCAGGAGGGCGGAGCACCCCGTCAGCAGGAGAGCGGCGGCAGCCAGCAGCGCGAGCAGTCTTTTTTTCACATCAATCCCCCGGTTTCCGGTCCGCCGCCTTGGCGGACGTCATGTCAGATTCCTTCTCCCTGTCCCAATATGTCATGCGAGAGACTCCTTTTAAATATCGTTTTTCTGATACCGCCGGAAGCCCTGACCCAGCACCTCGTGGGCGTTACACACAATAATGAATGCCTCCGGATCCAGCTGGTGGACAATCTCCTTCAGCGGGACAATCTGCCGCTGCTTGAAGGCGCACATGAGCACCAGCTTCTCCTCTCTGGAGAAGCTGCCCTCCCCGTGGAGGAAGGTGGCCCCCCGGTCCATCTGCCGGTCGATCTCGGCGGCGATCTCCTGGGGCCGGGCGGTGACGATATAAGCTACCTTGGACTGGTCCAAGCCGTAGAGCACCATGTCCATAACCAGGGTAGAGATATAGAGGGAGATGATGCCGTACATAGCGCTCTCCAGGCTGCGGAAGGCGATGGATACGGCCAGCAGCATAGCCAGGTCCACCACCAGCAGGAGCTTGCCTATGGGCAGCCAGGCGAAGGGCAGCTTGAGCAGCCGGGCGATGAGATCGGTGCCGCCGGTGGTGGCTCCCTTGGAGAAGATCATCCCCAGAGCGGCCCCCAGGCTCACCCCGCCGAAGACGGCGGCCAGCATGGGGTCCATAGGCGGGAAGGCGTATATAGCGGCGATCAGGTCCACCAGCACAGAGGTGGCCGCCATGGCGAACAGGGAGGACACCAGGGTGTGTCCGCCCAGGAACTTCCAGCCCAGGATAAAGATGGGGATGTTCAGCACCAGCACCGCCGTGCCGATGGGGATGGCGGGGGAGAGGTGGTTCAAGATCATACCCAGGGCGGTGAGACCGCCGAAGCCAATCTGGTTGGGCACATAGAACCAGTCGAAGCTGAGGGAGTAGAGCACAGAGCCGAGGAAAATCCAGGAATAATCCCGCACCATGCAGGAGAGGGTGTGTTTGGTCATAGAGGTCCTCCTTGTAGGGAGCGCCGCCCCCGGCGCCCCCTTTCGATAGGAACGCGGGCCGCCCAGAAGGGCGGCCCCCACAGAATCATAATAAAGTCATCTGCTCCTCCCCACGGTCCTCCTCTTTGAGAAGGGCACCGGCGATGGGCAGGGAGCGGGCCCGGTAGCGGGCGGCATTCTGGATGTGTGTCCGGTCCAGGGGCAGGACCTTCTCCACCTTATACTTGGGCTTGAGGGTCATCACGTTGACCCCCTGGGTATTCCGGGTGGACTTGGGGTTCAGGCTGGCGGTATGGAATACCACACACCGGCCCTCGGTGGAGACCACCGCCGCCTCGAAGTCATCCCGAAGGAGGAATGCGGACACCAGGGGGGACTTATCCGAGTAGGCCCCGGTGAGCTTCTTCCGCCGGGTCTGGGTCTGATAGGCGGACAGCTCCACCCGGGCGGCCTTACCGTTCTCAAAGAAGAACAGCACATGCCCGGAGTAGTCCCCGGGAATACAGGCCCACAGGGCCTTCTCCTCCGGGTCCAT
>CATKHE010000238.1 GCA_949747935.1 uncultured Eubacteriales bacterium | reverse complement strand
GCCACCACGTCCCCCTTCTTCCCCATCCCCTCCTGGTCCCGAGTGAGACGGAAAAACTCAAAGTGGACAAACCGGCTCTTCACCCCAAAGGACTTCACCGCAGCCCGCCCGGCCTTCCGGGTGTCGGCGGGCAGGTCCTTGACGATGTAGTAGATGGAGTTGTCCTCCTCATTGACGATATCCATGATGGATATGGGGGTGACGTTGCCCGTTTCGAAGATAGGCTCCCCCCTGGAGTTGATAATGGCGTCATAGGAGTTGACCTCGGCGTGGACGAATTCCTCCATGATGTAGGTGACCTCCGGGTTTTTAGAGGCCATAAAATCCTTCAGTTCCTGGAGGCTGGACAGCTTGTGGGTGTCGGAGGCCCCCACGCCGTTGTCCGGCTTGACCACCACGGGCCAGCCCACCTCTTTAATGAAGGCTCTGCACCCTTTCAGGTCGTCCACCAGGTGGTAACGGGCGGTGGGGATGCCGGCTGCCTGGTAGAACTCCTTCATCCTGGACTTGTACTTGATCCGCGGGATATCGCCGGACTGGAAGCCGCTGGTGATATGGAAGTCGGTGCGCAGGGCGGCGTCCCGCTCCAGCCAGTACTCATTGTTGCTCTCCAGCCAGTCGATACGGCCATACTTGTGGATGAAGAAGGCCACCGCCCGGTAGACGGCGTCGTAATCCTCCAGGGAGCCCACCTTGTAATATTCGTTGAGGCTGTCTTTCAGCTCCGCCGACAGCTCGTCATAGGGCTGGTCTCCGATGCCCAGCACGTTTATCCCATTGTTTTTCAGCTCCCGGCAGAACTGCCAGTAGTTGGTTGGAAAATTGGGGGAAATGAAAATTGCGTTTGCCATACTTCTCTCTCCTTCCGTGTCATCTGACACACATCAAATACATGGCAAGGGCTCTGCTATTGCCCCGGTTCGCCGCCCAGCAGCCATGGGAAGAAATAGGCGGTCTGCTTATACCACCAGGGCCAGTCGTGGGCACAGTCATAGCCCCAGAAATCTACCCAGGTGCGGATGCCCTTGCGGTAGAAAATATCGGCCAGCTGCCGGGTGGAGTCGGGGATCTCCCAGGGGCCCAGGCCCACACAGACGGCAGCCCGCTGGCGGTTAAACATGTCGATATAGGGGTGATCCTTCGGCAAATTGGCCATATAGTGGACGGGAGAGTTCTGATAAACCACCTCGTCCATATAGCCGTCGAAGCCGTAATCAGCGGTGTAGATACCGCTGAGGGCCAGACAGCCGCTGAACAGGTCGGGCCGGCGCAGATAGAGGTTGAGGGCGTGGGTGGCCCCAAGGCTGCACCCGAAGGAGATGATACCGGGCTGTTTGGTCCAGTCCAGCATACGGGGGGCCATCTCTTTGATCAGGTAGTCCATCCACTGCTCATGCCGCCTCGCCCTCCAGTAGGGGTCGCCGGTCTTGTCCGACCAGGTCTCCTTGTCGATGGTATCCACCGAAAAGACAATGATCTGCCCCGATTCGATCCAGGGGGAGAGGGTGTCGGCCATGTGGAAGTCCCCAAAATCGTGGAACCGGCCATCCTGACAGGGGATATACAGCACTGGCCGGCCGGCGTGGCCGTAGACCATAAACTCCATCTCCCGCCCCAGCGCGGGGCTGTACTCCTTGAAATACTCGGTTTTCATAAGCTCCTCCTATAGTTCCAGTTCATACATGAGGGTGTTGATGAAGAAGGGGACCTGCTTCTCCCAGCTGGCTTCGCAGTGGTCGCCGCCGGGGACGATGCGGCAGGTGAGCTTAATCCCCCGTGTGAGCAGCTGGCCCGCGATCCGGGCGAACTGCCCTTGCATCAACTCGTGGCTGCCCAGCTCCCGGGAGCCGTAATCCATATACAGCACGGTATCCGGCCGGACCTCCGCTCCCCGGACCAGACGGGCCAGACGGTCAGGCGCCACCCACAATGAGGGGGACAGGGCCGCCGCCCGGGAAAAGACATTGTTGTACTCAAGCAGGGCGTACAGGCTCATCAGCCCGCCCATGGAGCTGCCTGCGATGAAGGTGTGGGAGCGACCGGGCAGGGTGCGGCACTCCCGGTCGATCCGTGGCTTGAAGGTATGGACAAACCAGTCCATGGTGACCTTCCCCCTTCCGGTCACGTGGCCGAAGTCTGGCTCGTAGAAGGTGTAGGGGGAATATTCCGACAGCCGGCCGTTGTCAGGGTGGTGGTTGCACTCCACTGCAGCCACGATAAGGGGCACCTGGAAGGCATCCAGGTACTCTCCCAGGCCCCAACTCTTGCCATAGGTGGCGTCCGAGTCGAAAAAGACGTTGTGCCCGTCGAACATGTACAGCACCGGGTAGCGCCGCTCAGGCTCCCAGTCGTACTCCTCGGGCAGATAGAGATAGACCCCGCGGGTCTCTTTCCCGGTCAGTTCGGGGATGGTTACATTCCATTTTTCAACCATGAGATATTCCCTCCCGCTTCGTTCTTTGATAGTTTATCACAGTGAAGTTGAGATTTCAATTCTTCCGCTGCTTTTTTCTATATTCCATGATTAAGGACGAAAAATATCCAGGAATTTGTCATATATCACAAGAGATGGATGACCTTATAAAAAAGCCCGCACAGGCAGCGGCCCCCTGACGGGGAGGTTTCGGTCTCCTGCGTCAGGGGGCTTTGATTCAGAACCGATGAACCCAGCCGGACAGGAACCAAACCGGCGCCAGCCAGGTGAGCATGTAAATCAGCAGGCTCAGGGGGGAGAGGGAGGTATAGGCCCCTACGGAGGTGAGGTAGGCTGTCAGCGCCATGCCCAGAAGGGAGCCGGCGCAGCACAGCGAGGCACCCAGTCGGGTGGCCCAGCGCAGCCGCCGGGCGGCGGTGATGGATTCCGCAAAGGGAAGCAGTCCCTCCCGGCACAGCAGGGCGGTGACGACGGCGCCGTGGGGCTGCTCCGGGTCGGACAGCTCACGCCGGCGCTCCACGGTGGGAAAGGCCATCTTATCCGCCGCCAGTCGGAAGCGCTGCTGAAGCATGGCGGGGATCAGGTTGAAATCCCGGGTGGCCAGTACCGGCTCCACCTTCTCCAGCATCAGCGATTCAAGGGCGGGGAACACGGTTTCGGGCAGCGTGTAGCTCAGGGCGAAGATGCCGGCCAGTTCCCGGTCGATGGCGCAGAAGACGGCGTTTTTCACGTTCAGCCCCTGGGGCAGGCGGACCTCCATCAGCTTCATGAAGGCGGCGGAGCCCACCAGCACCTGGTCGCCCCGGATATTGGCGGACAGGCCGCCCCCCTCGTGGCAGACCAAGCCCTCACACCGGCGCATGAGGCCGCCCATGGAGCGCAGCTGGTCGTGGAAGAGCTTGGTCAGGCCGCTGCCGGAATCCCGGATGAGGGTGGCGGTATAGGCCACGACCCGCTCGGCGGGACAGCTGGTCATAACCTTAAAGCCGTTGAGCTCCACATAGCCGGGGGGGAAGAGGTCGCCGTCGGTAATCAGAACGCAGCTGCCCGAGCGGGAGGCGGAAATCCCTGGCCAGCCAGCCAAGGCAGCTCCACTGGGGGCCAGGCGGCGTGCCGTCTTGTGGAAGGCCCGGCTGTAGGCCAGCGGCCCGCCGAAGGCGGCGGTGGCAGAAAACAGGGCGGATAGCGCCCAGATCAGCCGTTCCGGGTGCCCGCCGCCCAGGGAGACAGCGAGGGCGAGGGCCGTGTCCCCCAAAAAGAGCACAGGGCAGACGGCGCGGAAGATACGCTGAGCTCCATCGTCGGCCTGGATCTGACTGCCGAAGCCCTCCCGGGTGCCCGACCATTTGGCGTAGGTGTCCCGGTCGCTCCATTTGTGGGGGTCCAGGGTGACCCGGTAGGGCGTGGCGGAGGAGGCGGCGGTGCGGCAGGACAGCCGCAGCGCACATTTTTTGTGGTAGCTGCCGTGGAGCAGACAGAACAGTCCCGCCAGGCAGACCAGGGCGTATGGCAGACGGCGGAGGGGAGGGTCCGACAGGGCGAGCTGGATTCCGTCGGCCAGGGTGAAGCAGCAGGCCAAGGTGGCCAGCGTGTCCATCCCAAATTTCAGCCGGAAGGCCCGAAGAAGGCCGGTAAACAGCGCGTCGGCGGCGAGCAGGACACCGGCCGCCAGCAGGCCGGAGGAGACCCAGCACTGGAGGGCGGGCTGATCCAGGGGCGGAGGCCAGACAAGCCCCAGCATGGGAGCCAGCGACTGGAGCAGGGAGACGGCGGCGAGGACCAGGAGGAGAAGCACCCGGATCCGCATCCATTTCAGCCCTTTGCCATAGCGCCGGGCCAGGTCGCGGGGGTCGGTATCCGGGGGAGGGGGCGTCTGCCGCCGGGGACGCTGCCGCTGACGGGAGGGGGGCTCGTCCTCCTCCACCTCCTCCCGGTCGGTGCCGGGAATGAGGTGCTCCAGACGGCGGACCTCCTGCTTGTCGATGGATTCGTCCTCCTCAAACATGTGGTCGGCGTACTCGTCCGCCTTTCGGTTCAGGTCCTTGAAAAAGGCGGACAGGGGGTTTTCCTCCCTGGGGAAGGGAATGACCGGGGTAGGCTCCTTCTCCTCGGGCTCGCAGGGCTCCTCCTCCGGTTCGGGGGGCTCCGAAGGCGGGGCGGCGCCTGGGAAGGCCACCATCCGGCCCCCGGCGGGGGAGGCAGGCCGGGGCTTGGAGGCGGGCCTGGGAACCTTGGACAAGTCGATAGTGTTGAACCGGGCCTCCGGGTCCGCCTTCTCCTTGCGGGTCGGGGCGGGGCGGCCGTACTCGGCCATGATGTCGTCCAGGGAGAAGTCGCCGCCGTCCGCATCGCCGATCAGCGACTTGATGTCAATCAGCTCGCCCTTATTCAGTTTTTTATCTTGATCG
>CATKHE010000237.1 GCA_949747935.1 uncultured Eubacteriales bacterium | reverse complement strand
CGGCCAGAGGGCAGTCGGCGGTGTACAGCGTGGAAATCACCACCAGAGCGTTGAGGGTGAGGACCACGAAGGTGTCCATAAACACGCCGATCATAGCCACCACGCCCTGGTCGTGGGGGTCGGTCACATTAGCCTGGGCGTGGGCGTGGGGGGTGGAGCCCATACCGGCCTCGTTGGAGAACAGGCCCCGCTTGGCCCCCTGGCTGATGGCGGTCTTGATGGCGTAGCCGAAACCGCCGCCGATGATGGCCTGGGGCTGGAAGGCGTATTGGAAAATCATGCCGAAAGTGGCGGGAATGTACTTGGCCCGGGCGATCAGGACCACCAGACCGCCCATCAGGAAGATGGCTGCCATAACGGGGACCACCTTCTCGGTGACGGCGGCCAGACGCTGCACGCCGCCCAGGAAGATAACGCCGCAGATGACCACCAGCACCACGCCCACGATCCAGCTGGGAACGCCGAAGGCGGTATTGAAGGTGGAGCCGATGGAGTTGGACTGAACCATACAGCCCATAAAGCCCAGGGCCAGAATGATAGCCACGGCAAAGAAACCGGCCAGGAACTTGCCGAAGCCGCCCTTAAAGGCGGTGGTGATGTAGTAGACGGGGCCGCCGTGGTAGGAGCCGTCCTCGTCAGCCCGGCGAGTCTTGATGGCCAGGGTGGCCTCGGCATAGATAGTGGCCATACCGAAGAAAGCGATGATCCACATCCAGAAGATGGCCCCCGGGCCGCCGGTGAGGATAGCGCCCGAGGCGCCCACAATGTTGCCGGTACCCACCTGGGCGGCGATGGCGGTGGCCAGTGCCTGGAAGGAACTCATGCCCTGCTCCTGCCGCCCGCCCCGGAGGGACAGGCTTCCAAAGGTCTTTTTCATCCCCTCGCCGAAGCAGCGGATCTGGACGAACCGGGTACGGATGGAGTACCACAGGCCCACGCCGATGAGGAGAAAGACCAGGATATAGTTGGACAGATACTCATTGATTTTTGCCACAATGGGAAAAAGCGCAGCTTCAAGCTCAGCCATAATAATGCTTCCTTTCTTTTGTAACGTATATTTTTGTAGAGGCGGACAAATGTCCGCCTGCCGTCAAACGGCTGACATCCGTGCGGCGCACATTGTGCGCCCCTACGGGCTATCTCTTCTCCTGAAAGTATTCCTTGGTGATCGTTGCCACCGCGCCGGACAGCAGCAGCAGGGCCACCAGGTTGGGAATAGCCATTGCGCCGTTGAGGGTGTCGGAGATATTCCACATAAGCTGGCCGGAGCCGGTTGCGCCCACAATGCAGAACAGGACAAATATGATCTTGTAGACGGAGGTGACGACTTTGTTGTCTCGGGAGATGTAGCCCCAGCACCGCTCGCCGTAGTAGCTCCAGCTGAGGATGGTGGACAGGGCGAAGAAGACCAGACTGAGCTGGATGATGGTGCCGCCCAAGGTGCCAGGGAGAATGGAGTTGAAGGCGGCCACGGCGGCGGAGCCCTTGGTTCCAAAGGTCTCCAGAGATGCCTCGCCCAGTTCAAAGCCGGACAGCAGCACAGTGAAGGCGGTAATGGAACAGATGACGATGGTGTCGAAAAAGACCTCGAACACGCCCCAGATGGCCTGCTCGGCGGGCTCTTCGGTGGAGGAGGCGGCGTGGGCAATGGGGGCGGAGCCCAGACCGGCCTCATTGGAGAAGACGCCACGAGCAAAACCGTTCTTCATGGCAACCATAATGGCGTAGCCGAAGACACCGCCGCCCACCGCCTCAAAGCTGAAGGCGCTGGTAAAGATAGCCTGGAAGACGCCGGGGATGTCGGTGATTCGCATCAGGATGACCACCACACCGGCCGCCACGTAGAACATAGACATAAACGGCACCAGCAGGGATGTGCCCTGACCGATGCGCTTCCCCCCGCCTATGACCACGATAGCCTCGATGACAGTGAGGATCACTCCGCTGTCCATGGTGTCCAGGCCGAAGAGGCCCTTCATAGCCCCGGCAATCTCGCTGGACTGGGCAATGTTGCCGATGCCGAAGGAGGCAAGGCCTCCCAGAACGGCGAAGACAACGGCCAGCCACTTCCAACGCTTACCCAAGCCGTTCTCAATGTAGTACATGGGGCCGCCCTTATGGACCCCCTTCTCGTCGGTATCCCGGAATTTCAGGGCCAAGGCGATCTCGGCGTATTTGGTGCACATGCCGAAGAAGGCGGACACCCACATCCAGAACACGGCCCCCGGACCGCCGATGAAGATGGCCCCAGTGACACCGGCGATGTTGCCCGTGCCCACGGTGCCCGCCAGAGCGGTGGTCACCGCCTGGAAGGGGGACAGATTGCTGCCGTGGTCCTTATTCTCCTTTTTGCGGAACAGGGAGCCCACGGTGTTCCGCATGATATAGCCGAACCGGCGCACCTGAATCCAGCCGGTGCGGCAGGTGAGGAACACGCCGGTGCCCACCAGCAGGGCCAGCATGATGGGTCCCCACACAAAGTCGTTGACCTTGCCGTTGACCAATGTGACGATCTCAAGGAATTTTTCCATAGCCTTCTCTCCTTTTGGAGCAGACGAAAAAAGGGCTTCGGGAAAACCCGCAGCCCAAAAGAAACGCACAGTCCGGCGGGGCATGCCCCGCCGTTTCGGCCTCTCCTCTGTCCTTTTGCCTGAGAGATTGGCGGGGCGTTCTGCCGCCGCGTTGCACCTTCGGCACCCGGTAAACGAGCTTCTCCAGAGTCACATCCACGCGCAGTCCTCATTCCAAAGCGGAACGCCTGAGAGTGTTACTCCTTCGGCAGGCCGTGGGGCCGTTTTCCTGTGCGCTTCGTCTGTCCCTATTCAATTACTCCATTACCATACCATAAAACGAGCCTCTTTGTCAATGTCCGGCGGACAACAATGCGCTCGGGACGGAATTTTCAGCTAATTAAACGAACAAAGCGAAATTTTTATCTGATAAAGTTTACAATTTGCTCTTTTTTCCCGGGATGGAGTGTGGTATACTGACTTAGATTATAATTATCTATGTGTAGGGGCGGATATTATCCGCCCGTTATACAGCACAAAGAGAATGCGGGCGGGTAATACCCGCCCCTACATTCCCCTCTTAAACCAATAAGAACCACCAAATTACAACCGAGAGGTGTTTTACACAATGAGCCTGTTTACCAAGCTGTTCGGGACCTCCTCCCAGCGGGAGCTGAAGTCCATCTACCCCATCGCCGACAAGGTGGACGCCCTGGAGGAGGAGT
>CATKHE010000236.1 GCA_949747935.1 uncultured Eubacteriales bacterium | reverse complement strand
GGAGGCCCTGGGCCGGGTGTACCGGAACCTGATCGCCAACGCCCTGCGCCACGGCGGCGGGGAGCTGACCATCTCCGGCCGGAATGGGGAGATTTGCTTTTCCAACGCGCTGCCTCCCGGCCCCAGGCCCGACCCGGAGCACCTGTTTGACCGCTTCTATCAAAGCAGCCTCGCCCGGGCAAAGGGCGGGGCCGGTCTGGGTCTGTCCATCGTGCGGGAGCTGATGGAGCGGATGGGCGGACGGGTGTCCGCACAGATCACGGGGGATACGCTGGAAATCCGACTGACATGGCGATGAATAATGATGAAAACTGTAATCTGCGATGATAATAGTACCACTATTTAGAGCCTGTTTAAAATCTTTAGACAAAAGCGGCAGAGCGGGAGATAATAGGAAAAACAAGTGGGAGCTGGGGGAAATGCATCAATACCCAAGTGATATCAGCCGGGAAAAATATAACCTGATTCGAGAGGATTCGGAAGGAGCAAAGAAAACAACTCGGCCCAAAAAATATGATTTATATGATGTGTTTTTGCAGCGCTATATGTAATCCAAGGAGGAATACAATGGCAGATGCTGCCCAGTGATTATCCCAAATGACAGAGTGTGTATTACCATTTCCATATTTGGCCGGAAAAAGACGAAACGTAGGTCAGCGTTCTGAACAAAGCACTACTAAAACTGGTGAAATAGATATGGAGTGAAGATTTAATGCGGGATAAAGCCATCTTTGGAATTGTAGACGCACAAATTGAAGCGGCTGGTGAAGTGGTATGCCCGCAGAGGTGTTCGTGTGGAATGTGTCCAGACCGACAACGGCTTTAAATTTACAAACCGTTTTTCCAACAGTAAGTGGGATATTCAGACCCTTTTTGAGAAAGCTGCCGCGGAGTTGGGCATCCAGCATAAATTGGTCCATCCTTACACATCCAGACATCATGGCAAGGTGGAGCGCAGCCACAAGGAAGACCAGAAACGCTTTTACTCTGACTTGAATAAACCACTCACTTCGTTTCTTTTTTGCACCACTTTGCTCCTATCACTCATAAAATAGTCCGGGGGTGATCATTTTGTCTTCCATCTACAATGCCAACAGCGGAGAACTGCTCACCATGGCGGTGGCTCTTTCCGCCGCCATAGCTCAGGGACAGAGCCAGACCAATCTGGCCAAGCTGGGAGCCTTCTTCACCATTGTGGGCGATACGCTGAACCTCTACGCCCTCCAGCCCAGCCAGGTGGACCGCACCGGGACCGCCCTCAGTCTCGCAGAAAATCTCTGATCTCCTCCATTCGGTCCATGGCTCCCTGATACCCCGCTGCCCAGAGAAGACGCAGCTTTTCCGTGTCCCGCTCGGTCCGGGCCACCCCCAGGGTGGACTCAGGGGCAATCACCAGCAGTTTCCCCTCTCGCTCCGCCTGAAACAGCGCCTCCCGGTCTTGGTTATAGACCTCAGCCCGGCCCTCCATAGCCTCTACAAAAGCGGGGTAGCCTCTATATCTCTTGCGGATCAGCTTCATCATGTGGTCAGGCTTTCGGCGGTAACCTCGGGGGCGGGTGAGCACCACAATCACCCTATCGCATTTGTTCAGCGCCCGCCGCCAGGGGATAGCGTCGCCGATACCGCCATCCAGGTAGGGCTGGCCGTTGATCTCAAAGACGGGAAAGAGGAGCGGCATGGCACAGCTGGCCTGGAGGACGATGGATTCCTTGTCCTGCCTGGGGACTGGCAGGTAGTCCGCCTTTCCGGTGTTCAGATTGGTGACCACCGCCTCCACCTCGCCAGGAAAGGCGGCAAAGGTATCGTAATCAAAGGGCACCAGCTCGTTAGGGATGGTGCTGAAGCCGAATTTCAGCCCGAAATAGCTCCGGTTGCTCTTGTCTGTCAGGTTGCGCCACCCCATATACCGCCTGTCCGGGGCAAACCGGGTGACGACCTCCAGATTGCGTCGTGGCTGCCGTGACACATAGCTGACGCCGTAGGCAATACCCGCCGATACACCGATGACATAGTCTGCCATCACGTTTCCCTCCAGCAGACCGTCACACACACCGCTGGAAAAAATTGCCCGGAGGGCTCCACCCTCCAGAACCAATCCTGTTTTCATAAAAGACCTCCTGCGCCCCGTTGGGCGCTTTTTCCTTATTATACCCCTTCCACGGCAATTTTGCAAACCGCTTCAATTTTCTTGACACCTCTCTTTCCAGGGAGTACAATATACATAACTATTTTTCTGGAGGTGCTCCATGACCACTCACAAAAAAGTGTCTGTCTTTCCCATCTACCTGGTGGGCTTTGTGTGGCTGGGCTACGCTCTGATGTTCCCTCTGAATACCCCGCTACACTATATCCTGTGCGCCGGACTGTCGTTGATCGCCTTTACTTTAGGTAAGGCGATTTTCCCGGACAAGGTCTATCAAACCCCCGGTGCGGCCAAGGAAGAAGTCAAGAAGCCCGAGTCCAAAAAGGAGGAGGACCCCCAAATCGCCGCCCTGCGGAAAGAGAAGGAGCGGGCCGTCTCTGAGCTGCGCCGCCTGAACGACGCCATCCCGGACAAGAAAATTTCCGCTCAGATCGACCATCTGGAGGAGGTCACCGGCATAATCATCGACCACATTATCGCCAACCCTGAAAAAAAGCCCCAAATTTCCCGCTTCCTGGACTACTTCCTGCCCACCACCATCAAGCTGCTCAACGCCTACGACCGGATGGACTCCACCGGTGTCTCGGGCAGCAACATCGACGCCACCAAACAGAAAGTGGAGACCATGCTGGATACACTGTGCGCCGCCTTCGACAAACAGCTGGATTCCCTCTTCGGCGACGAGGCGTTGGACATCTCCACCGACATCACCGTCATGGAGAACCTGCTGGCCCAGGAGGGCCTGTCCGGCGGTTCCCGGCCCACCGGCGGAACTGACGGACCTAAACTGGAATTATAATACAGGAGGAACAAAACCATGAGTAACGAACTGAACCTGAACACCACCCCGGAGCTGACCTTCGAGCCCACCGCCGCCCAGGCGGTAGAGGCCCCGGCGCTGACCCTGGAGCCCACCGCCCCCGCCACCCCGGCGGTGGACGAGGCCGTCCAGGCCGCCCGTGATGCCAACGCCGTCAAGCTGGACGAATCCATGCTCAGCGAGGCGGAGAAGAAGATGGTGGAGGACTTCTCCCAGAAGATTGACGTGACCGACAGCAATCTGGTGCTCAACTACGGCGCCGCCGCCCAGAAGAACATCGCCGCCTTCTCCGAAAGCGCCCTGAACAACGTGAAGACCAAGGACCTGGGCGAGGTGGG
>CATKHE010000235.1 GCA_949747935.1 uncultured Eubacteriales bacterium | reverse complement strand
CGGACTTCGACCGGGTGAAGGTCAAGGCGGACGCCCTGCGCCTGCTCCGGGACGACCTGGCCCGGAAGGCGAAGCCTGCCTTCATCACCATGGGCTCCATGAGCGATCCCTATAACCCCTTCGAGGAGGAGCTCCAGCTCACCCGACACGCCCTGGAGCTGATCGACGCCTACCAGTGCGGGGTGGCGGTGGCCACCAAGAGCGACTTGATTGTCCGGGATATCGACCTGTACCAGCTGATTCAGGACCACTCCCCGGTGATCTGCAAGCTGACCGTTACCACCACCGGCGATGACCTGGCCGCCCGGATTGAGCCCCATGCGCCCTCCCCCAGCCGCCGCCTGTCCGCGCTGAGGGAGCTGTCTGAGGCCGGGATTTTCGCTGGGGTGCTTCTCATGCCCGTCCTGCCCTTTGTGGAGGATTCTCCGGAGAACATCCTGTCGGTGGTGGACAGCGCCGCCCGGGCCGGGGCCAGGTTCGTCTACGCCTCCTTCGGGGTCACCATGCGGGACGGCCAGCGGGACTATTTCCTCAACGGCCTGGACCGGGCCTTCCCTGGGATGGAGGCGCAATACCGCAAGCGATATTGCGCCCGGTACTACTGCTCCAGCCCCAGGGCAAAAGAGCTATGGGAGCTGTTCTCCGCCCGGTGCCGGGAGCTGGGCCTGCTGTACGAGATGCGCCACATCGTCTCCGCTGCGGCACGGGGATATGGCGACCGGCAGCTGAGCTTCTTTGACTGACCTCTCCAGGCGGCCGGTGCGCTCACATCTCCTTGCGAATCTGCCGCAGGGCGTTTTTCTCCAGTCGGGAAACCTGGGCCTGGGAGATACCGATCTCAGCGGACACCTCCATCTGGGTCTTGCCCTGGAAAAAACGCATGGAGAGAATTTTCCGTTCCCGCTCCGTCAGGTGGCCCACCGCCTCCTTCAAGGCGATGCGCTCCACCCACATCTCGTCATTATTCTTGTTGTCCTTCACCTGGTCCATGACGCACACCGTGTCCCCACTGTCGGGGTACACCGGGTCGTAGAGGGATACCGGCTCCAGGATGGCGTCCAGAGCGAAGACCACATCCTCCCGCTTGATGTCCAGGATCTTGGCAATCTCCTCAATGGAGGGCTCCTTCTGGTGCTGGGCCATATAGGCCTCCTTAGCTTGCAGGACCTTATATGCGGTGTCCCGCATGGCCCGGGACACCCGCATGGTGCTGTTGTCCCGGAGATAGCGGCGTATCTCCCCCACGATCATGGGCACGCCGTAGGTGGAAAATTTCACGTCCAGGTCGGTGTTGAAGTTGTCAATGGCCTTGATAAGGCCAATACACCCCACCTGAAACAGGTCGTCGGCGTTCTCCCCCCGGTTGGAAAACCGCTGAATTACCGACAGCACCAGACGCAGATTGCCAGCGATCAGTTCCTCCCGGGCGGCGGCATCCCCCGCCTTGGCTCGGAGAAGGAGTGCCTGTGTCTCACTGCTTTTCAGCACCTTCAGCTTGGAAGTATTGACCCCGCATATCTCAACCTTGTGCTGCATGTAAAAGACCTCCCCACCCGGTATACTGTTTCCAGTATTTCCGGGGGGAGGTCTTTCATACGGCGGCGGACCGCCCTAAATTTTTTATCGTCAGACGGATTTCGATGGATTTTTAGGGCTGTACCCGCTTCTTACACTTGAGAAGCAGGTACGCCGTCATCCCTGCCACACCGGCGACCAGGACGGCGGCGATGAGGAGAGCGGGCGGTCCTGCCGTGACGGTGGCGCTGCCCCGCAGCTGGGCGGCGGAGGGGGCGACGGGCACAATGCCGTCGTTCAGCCCCTGGTTCATGGGGTCGTCCAGGCAGACCCAGCCATCCACATGTCCCATGTAGTAACCCACAGGGCTCCAGCGCAGGCCGGCTTCATCGGTGTAAACCTGGGTGAACAGCTCATCGAAGGGCATATAGTCCGTCTCCTCCTTCAAGGTGTTCTCCCAGGCCGGGCCGTTGGGGTAGTTGTAGAGCACCGCTTCATGGAAGTCCACCGGGACGGGCTGGGTCTCCTCGATCTCCCCGGCGTAGTCCTTGAAAAATTCCTTGCTGTCGTAGACCAGGGACAGGTCGTCCATGGACACCCAGCCCTCCCCCGGGGCGTCTCCCCAGCGGATCAGGTAGCCCCAGACGGTCCCCTTCCCCTCCCAGGTAAACTGGATGGTCCCCTGGAGCCCGTTGTCCAAAGTGAGCTTGTTCATGCCGTCGGGGGCGGTGAAGACGGTCACCTTGCCGTCGTACCCCGCCAGCTCATAGCTTCGGTTGACATAATTGCACTCGTCCCGGTGCTTCTCATAGAAGGAATCCTCCGGCTCCCAAATCAGGTCGGCGGAGGCGGGAACCGCCAGGGACAGGACGGCCAGCGCGACCAGGAACAGCGTAAATACCCTTCGTTTCATGTCAATACTCCTTTCAAATCATCAGTCCGGAGAGGAAGGAGAGCGCATTGGCGCACAGGGAGAAAGCCCAGGGCCGGTTGATTTGGCTTCGGCGGCGGTAAATGACCCCCTCCGTCCCCACCGCCCACAGCTCCAGGGCCGCCGTGACAGCAATCAGGTATCGGGGAAAATACCAGGCGGCCCCGTGGCGGCACAGCACCACAACGGGGTTGGTGAGCAAGTTGGCCAGGGCCACCGCCGGCAGGTCGGACCGCTCCACCCGCCAAACCAGGGCGAAGGCCAGCTCCAGCGCCAGGGTCAGGGCCAGGGAGACGGCCAGGGAGAGAAACAGCTCCATCACAGCCGTCCCCGTTTCAGCCCCAGGACCAGCAGTCCCATGGAGCACAGTGCCCCGGCGGCGTATCCGGCCCTACCGGTGAGCAGCGGGGGCCAGCCCAGCCAGGAGGGCAGAAAGCCCAGAAACAGTGCGAAGGTCAGTGTCCCGAAGGCCAGCCCCGGCGGGAGCAGACGGGCCGCCGCCCAAAGGGTGATGGGCATGGTCATGTTGAAGAGAAGGACCGCCGCCGTCCCCGCCCAGGGGGAGCCGCTGAGGAGGAAGAGGACCGCCGGCAGCCCCAGGGACAGTGCGGACGCCCGGACCATGCCCAGCCTGTCCCCCAGAAAGCCCCCGGCCGCCTTGCCCAACACCAGGGCGCACACCACCCCAAAGGCCCAGCTCCCCTTCTTCCAGGGGAAGGACATCACCATCCCCAGGTAGGAGCGCAGCACCACCACCAGGAAGCAGCAGGCCAGAACCGGTACAACGTTCCGGTCCGGGGCGGGCCCCTCCTTCAGGATGGGCGCCCGGTCCTCCGTGAGGAGAAGGGCCAGGGCAAAGAGGAGCAGTCCCGCGGCGGTCAGCCAGCCGGGAAATCCGTCCCGCTGCCCCAGCAAAGTGCCGAAGTAGATGCCGAAGGCCCCCGGAGACACGAAGACCCCCAGGGGTGCGGCCCGGTCTCCCCACCTCCGGAGGGTGTAGACCCCGCCGCCCACATGGAAGCAGGCGTTGCCCAGCCCCGCCGTCACTGCGGCGGCAAGGGGGAGAGGGGCCAGGGCCCAGCCCCCTGCCATCAGGCCGCAGCCTAGAGCGGCCACTGGTCCCTCCCGGTCCAGCCGGTCTGCCAGCAGGCCAATGGGCATCTGCAGAGCGAAGGCACAGAAGTTATACAGCAGCACGCACAAAGCCCACTCCCCCGTTCCAGACAGCTGGGAGAACATCAGCAGAGCGCAGGAAAAGTCCACCCAGAAGTGCCCGGCGGCATAGAGGCTCGCCATTTTCATCCGCTCCACCTCCTCCCTGTTGCCTCTCGTCTATATAGACGCAGAAAAACACCCGGGGTCACGGGAAAAAATATTTTTTCTCACAGGAACAGCCGGGCCTGGAGGTGCTCCTCGTCCATGACCTCCAGCCCCGCCTCCCGCAGCAGCTGGGCGGCCACCCCCCAACCGGGGATCACGGTGTGGGTGAAGGCGCCGTCGTAGATCTCTCCGCAGCCGCAGGAGGGGGACCGGGCCTTCAAGACGGCCACGGTGCAGCCGTTGGCTTTGGCGAGCTCCACCGCCCGCTCCGCCCCCGCCCGGTACTGGGCGGTGACATCCTGTCCGTCCTCCGTGACTACCCGGCCGTCGGGCTGGAGCTCAGCGGGGCTCCGGGGCACGTCCAGCCCGCCCAGCACCTCGGGACAGACAGGGATCAGATTGTGTCCCGCCCGGTGCAGCTCGATGATTTGCCGGTCCAGGCGGCTGGCCCCGTCATACCGGCAGGGCTCCCCCAAAAAGCAGTGACTGACTAAGATATTCATGTATGTCCCTCCTACGAAAAGCGGCCCGCCTGCCGGCGGGCCGTTTTAGACACAACTCAGTGGGTCAGGTAGTACCTGACCAGGGTCTGGAGCAGCTCGTCCCGGTCTGCCTTGCGGATCAGCGCCCGGGCGTTGTTGTGGTTGGTGATATAGGTGGGGTCCTCAGACAGGATATAGCCCACGATTTGATTGATGGGGTTGTAGCCTTTCTCCTGCAGAGCCTGATACACCGTGGTCAGGATGGCCTTGATCTCCATGTCCCGCTGGTCACCCAGACTGAATTTGCGGGTATAGTCCATCTCTCCCATATTTGTACCTCCCAAACGTATCTTTTTGCTTAGTGTACTCCAAAACTTTGCCGATGTAAAGAGCTTTGACGAAATTTAATACAAATGAAATATTTCACGCCTCCGTCATGGCCGCCGCGGCCACCTGGAACAGGGCGGACAGCATCGCCGCCACAAACACATACTGCACCCCCCAGGTGTGCCAGATCATCCCCATCACCGGAGAGGCGATAATGGCCATCACATGGTCCACACTCAGCCCCACCGACAGGGTCCGAGTGACCTCGCCGGGGTCCAGGGCGATGGAGCGCATCATGTAGGAGTGAACCATGTTGAACTGCTCAAAGAGGACGCACAGCACATAGGCCCCGTATACCAGCCAGGTCAGTGGGTCGCTTAGGCCGAAGCTCCCCCCAGCCAGCATCCCGGCCAGCCATCCCATTATCGAGAAGCTGACGGCGATGTATACGGCCTCCACCAACAGCATTTTCTTCACACCCAGCCTGTCCAGCAGCCTGCCGATGACGGGGGCCAGCCAGGTCCCCGCCAGATGGACCGCAATGGTGAGCAGGGCCACGGTGTCCGCCCCCTGCCCCAGCAGGTTAATGATGACCCAGGGGGCAAAGACGATCTTGATCCGCTTCTGACAGCCGTAGGCCAGGGTGACCATGTAATAGGGCATGTACCGCTTGCGGAAGAGGAGCTTGTGGTTTTTGACCCCCTCCCCCCGAGGCATGGCGCGGACCATCATGACCAGCAGCACGACGGCCGCCGCCGTCGTCACCGCGCCCAGGGCAAAGGGCAGGATGGTCCCGCTCCGGAAGCTGAAAAAGCCCGTCCGGAAGCCGAAGAATACCAGCACCGCCGCCGCCATGGAGAACAGGGTATTGACCCCCTTGAGCTTCCCCAGGGTCTCCCCCACCTTCCCCTTCTCGGCCAGGTCCATGGAGATGGCGTCGT
>CATKHE010000234.1 GCA_949747935.1 uncultured Eubacteriales bacterium | reverse complement strand
GCGCTCCACCTCGCCGCCGAAGTCGGCGTGGCCCGGGGTGTCCACAATGTTGATCTTCACGTCGCCGTACTGCACGGCGGTGTTCTTGGCGGTGATGGTAATACCTCTCTCCCGCTCTAAGTCGCCGGAGTCCATCACCCGGTCGGCCACCGCCTGGTTCTCCCGGTAGACCCCGGACTGCTTGAGCATCTCGTCCACCAGGGTGGTCTTGCCGTGGTCCACGTGGGCGATAATGGCGATATTTCTTAATTTCTCATTTTTCATGGGAATCGCACCTCAAATCTGTGGTTTCTCAATAAGCCAAAGCATTATACCCCCATTTTCATGAAAAATCAACACAAAGCATAAAAAAACACATACAAAGGGAACCTTCATTCTGTTTCCGCGACTGTATATTATAGTAGAGACCTCAGCCGTTATGGCCCCCGAAAGGGGCGGACAAGGAAAAATCAAACAAATTTTTGATTTTCTCTTGACAACCTCGAACAAACGTTGTACAGTATTGATTAGAACAAACGTTTTCCGGGCGGACTGAAAAGTCCGGTTTTTAGGACAGAGCTTCCGGTATTCTGTCCTTATTCTGAAGACAGTGGAGGGGACAGCTATGCGGATCATACATCATCAGACTTCCAACTTGATGGAAGACAGGGGAAATGTAGTGGACTTGGGGGAATTCCGCCGCCGGCTGGCCGCGACCCAGAGGGACAGTCTGGCACGCCGGCGGGAGCCCCTCTATGAGGAACTGGAGGCAGCTGAGGACAGGGCGGAGGAGGCGGGCTTTCAGCCGGTGGTGCTCACCATGTCCTCCGGCCAGCGCCGCCGGTCCCGGCGGGAGCGGCGGGATTGGACACTGGACGCCTGCGCCAGCTTGGCTGTGGTGCTCATGACGCTGGTCTTTGCCCTGCGGATTATGCTGTGAAGGGCGGAGCCGCAAGATATGGAGTAGAAGTTCGAGTTTTACATAATTTGATCGAAGAACGCCGGAGAATTCCATTCGGCGCTCTTTTTTTGTGCACTTTTCCCAGGTATATTTTTCATCCAAGCAAAAAAAGGGCTTGACGCGGACAGGAAAAACGTGTATATTGTTGTTACCATTTTGTAACTCTTATTTCAAAGTTGTCATTTTCACGGACAAGAGGTGTCTATATGGATCGACCGGAAGAACAGAGCTGGACAGCCCGGCTCCCCGTAGTGGGGCAGGAGCAGATTGAAAAAAAGCCCGCCAGGGCGGAGCGGAAGGCGACTCGGACGGAGGAGCGGAGGTCCGACGCCCGGAGCTGGTGGAAGGAGCTGAAGCTCTACGCACTGGGCATGCGGGAATGGAGCCGCATCCATTTCCGGCGCTGGACCCACCTGCTCCACGGGGCGGCGGCGGGCAATCTGGCGGTGGGGCCCGTCTCGTTTCTGCTGGTGGCCGGGGCCCTGGGCACCGCCCTCACCCTGACCACCCTGTACTCCACCAGCTACGCCGTCATTGTGGACGGCCAGGAGGTGGGCGTGGTGGCCGACCAGAGCGTGGTGGACCAGGCCATCCAGACGGTGGAGGACCGGGGCAGCCAGCTGCTGGGCTACGCCTATCAGGTGGAGGGCGACATCGACTACAGCTTCGGCCTGACCCTGAAAAGCGACCTGAGCCGGGAGCAGGATATCAGCAACTTCTTTTACAGCCAGCTTAACGAGCTCAGCGACCAGCTCAGGTCCTATCAGGTGTCGCTGAACGGCCAGATCATCGGCGTTGTGAAGGACGAGACCGCCCTGAACGACATGCTGGACGGCATCAAGGCCGAGTTTGTCACCGAGAATACCACCTCCGCCGAGTTTGTGGAGAACGTCTCCGTCTCCTCTGTCTACGCGGTGGACAATCTGATGTCGGTGGACCAGGTGGAGGAGGCCCTGAAGGCCAACACCACCGGCGAGACCACCTATACCGTGGTCAAGGGGGACACCTATAACGGCATCGCCTACGCCAACGATATGTCCCTCAGCGACCTGATGGAGCTCAACCCCGACGCCAGCCTGAACCGCCTGATGGTGGGGGACGTGCTCAATGTGAAGGAGATCATCCCCGCCCTGTCCGTCCGGACCACCGAGCATGTGACCTACACCGAGCCCATCCCCTGCCCGGTGGAGGAGGTCAAGGACGACAAGATGTACAAGGGGGATTCCAAGGTCATCACCCAGGGCGAGGAGGGCGAGGCCCGGGTGGAGGCCGACGTGGTCTATATCAACGGCTACGAGCGGGAGCGGAATGTGACCAGCACCTCCACCCTGCGGGAGCCCACAGTCACCGTCAAGGCGGTGGGCACCAAGGAGAAGCCCAAGACCGCCTCCAAGGGCAACTATATCTGGCCCGTCAGCAGCCACCGTATCAACTCCTATTTCGGCGGCCGGTACATCTTTGGCAGCTACAGCTACCACTCCGGCCTGGACATCCACGCCAGCTACGGAGAGGCCGTCAAGGCCGCCGACGGCGGCACCGTCACCAAGGCGGGCTACAGCGGCAGCTATGGCAATCTGGTGGTGATCCGGCATGACAACGGCACCGAGACCTATTACGCCCATAACTCCTCTCTGGTGGTGTCTGTGGGAGATAAGGTCTACCAGGGACAGACCATCGCCAAGGCCGGCTCCACCGGCCGCTCCACCGGCGTCCACTGTCACTTTGAGGTCCGCGTCCGCGGCACCGCGGTCAATCCGCTGAATTACCTGAGATAACGGGAAACGCCCCCGGCCTGCCGGCCGGGGGCGCCTGTTATTTCCTGGTGAGGTCAAATGACCTCATAAAGAAAACCTTCTGTTGGTATGCTAGAAGCGTACAGGGGGGATAGTATAGGATGGTAAAGCCTGAAATTGTCGGTCGTGTTTTGGCGGAATATCGGGAGCGCAAGGGCTTGACTCAGGATGTGCTCAGCGGGCTTGCGGGGCTGGACCGCACGCACTACAGCAAGCTGGAACGGGGACTGCGCAGTCCTACGCTTGATACCCTTTTCAAAATTGGTCAGGCTCTGGACGTTCCACCGCACATAATCCTCAAATCGATTGAGGAAGCCCATATTGAGGCACAAAATTAAAAACGTCACGTATTTTTGAAGTACGTGACGTTTTATTTATGCTAAGATTTTCAATTCGGCCAGGATATCCTCAAGGTCGGCGGCCGTCCCCGCCGGGTCCCGGAACATGTCCTGAAACAGCCGCTCCAGGTTTTCCTCAAACCGGCGGGGCAGGAGCTTACACCGCTCCCGGCAGAGCTGGACCAGCCGTTTCTCCCCGGGGTGGGTGACCCCGTTCAGGGCGAAGAGGAAGTCGAAATAGGCCTCCAGAAAGGCGGCGGTCCGGTGGCTGACGCTCACCAGGTCCCCCCGCTTCAGCGCCTTTTTGATCTGGCCCTCATAGGCGGGCAGGGCCGAATGGAGGAGCCGCCAGCTGTTCTCCATAATGTTTTGCCGCAGTTGGGGCGGATAGGGTACGTCGAAGCGCGCTCTGGCCGCCGTCAGGCGGCCGTCCCGGTCGTAAAGCACCTTGCAGGTGAGCAGGTTGTGCCACATGCAGGTGGTATAGCCATTCTGGGGCTGGAACTGCTCCACCACCCGGGCCACGCCGGCGGTGAGTTCGTCCAGATCCCGGTAGAGAAGGTCGATGTCCACCCCGTCCTTCAGCACGCAGTTGTCCTCATACTCCCAGAAGTGGTTGCCGATCTCCATCCTGCCGCAGTATTTGGACAGGATGTCCCGCCGGACCGCCTCCGGGATGGGGGCGGTGCAGTAGAGATAGACGTCGTAGTCGGAGGCGGCGTCGAAGTGCTCCCCCGCCCGGGAGCCACCCAGGGCCAAGGCTTCTACCTGCTCCAGGGCGCAAAGCTCGCAAAACAGCTTCTCTGTCAATTCAGGTTCCTCCTCATAGGGTAAGTTCCCGCCCTTTGGGGCGGGAACTCAGGATCAATAGGCCAGCTTCTGCTCCAGCCAGCTTTTCAGCTCGCTGATGGGCACCCGGACCTGGTCCATGGTGTCCCGGTCACGGATGGTGACGGCGTGGTCGGCCTCGTCGGTGTCGGAGCCCACGGTTTGGAAGTCCACGGTGATGCAATAGGGGGTGCCGATCTCGTCCTGGCGGCGGTAGCGCTTGCCGATGGAGCCGGCGTCGTCGTAGTCCACCATAAAGTATTTGGACAGCTCGGTCTGGACCTCCCGGGCCTTGTC
>CATKHE010000233.1 GCA_949747935.1 uncultured Eubacteriales bacterium | reverse complement strand
CTGCTGGGTGGAGATGCACGAGGTGGTTGACCCGGACTACGATCTCTATGACGACATTGAAATGGAAAATTGGAACGTCAGGGGCTGGACGCGTTTTCGCTGCACCAGCGCCACCGGGAACATCGGCTGGCAGGAACTGCTGGTGCCCCAGGAAAAAATCGTGGACGCGGTGCGGGAGAAAAAATTGAGGAGTAAGGAGCGAGGATAATGGGCCTGTTGTCTCTCTTCAAAAAGAAGAATAACGAGGAGCCAAAATGCTCCGCGGTGATTGTGGCCGCTGGGTCCGCTCGACGGATGGAGGGCATTGACAAGACGCTGGCCCCTCTGGGCGAACTGCCTGTGCTGGTCCATACCCTCTACGCATTTCAGGACTCGCCTGTCGTTGACGAGATTGTGGTGGTCACGCGGGAGGACCTGCTGGTGGAGGTGGGCCGTATATGTAAGGACTTTGTCTTTGACAAGGTGACTAGGATAGTGGTGGGGGGTGCGGAACGCATCCACTCCGTTCAGGCTGGCTTGAGGGAAGTCAGCCCCAAGGCGGATATCATCGCCATTCACGATGGTGCCCGGCCCCTGGTATCCCAAGAGATAATTCAGGCGGCGGTATCCGCCGCCTCCGCTACCGGGTCGGCGGCTCCCGCAATTCCGCTGACTGACACAGTGAAACGGGTTGAGGAAGAACGGGCGGTGGAGACAGTGGACCGCTCCCAGCTATGGGCGGTGCAGACCCCACAGGTCTTTGAGGCGGGCCTGATCAGGGCGGCCGTCCAGAAGGCTTTAGACGACGGCGAGCTTCTCACCGACGACTGCGGTGCGGTGGAGCGGCTGGGGATGCCGGTTACCCTGACCCGGGGCAGTCGGGAGAACATCAAGATCACCACACCTTTGGATTTGATGATTGGAGAGGCTATCCTGCGGGCCAGAGTGGAGGGAATGCTGTGATGGGAATCCGGATCGGGCATGGCTATGACGTCCACCGTCTGACCGAGGGGAGAAAGCTGATTCTAGGTGGAGTGGCAGTTCCCTATGAGGTGGGGCTGCTGGGGCACTCTGACGCTGATGTTCTCACCCACGCCGTGATGGACGCGCTTTTGGGTGCGGCGGGGCTGGGGGACATTGGAACGCATTTTCCGGACAGTGATTCCGCCTATGCTGGGGCGGACAGCCTGAAATTGTTGGAGCATGTGACGAGGCTGCTGAAAGAACGGGGCTTTGTTGTGAGCAACATAGATGCCACCGTGATAGCTCAGCGGCCCAAGCTGGCCCCTTATATCCTGAGGATACGGGAGAATCTGGCCCAGGCGATGGGGGTGGACCCTGCGCGGGTCAATGTGAAGGCCACCACCGAGGAGGGGCTGGGATTTACCGGCTCCGGAGAGGGCATGGCGGCCCATGCGGTGGCGCTGATTGAGGAGTGTGCCCCATTTGAAAGCGCTGGTAGAATTGAACTATGAACGGGAGGCTTTCGATATGGCAGGCAGATTCAGGAAGTAGGTATTACATCCAGTAAAAGCCGGTCAGGTTTACCTGACTGGCTTTCTTTATGGATTCATATCAAATCCGTCAACATCCCAGCAAGTCTGTGTGTTTCGATAAGATGGAAATATCTGGAATCCAATTTCACGCATTATCAATAAGGAGGGTAAAGGAATAGAAAGTATGCGCCGGTTTTTCTTGACATTTGCTTCCTACAGGTGTAGTATGGTGTGGAAGACTACAACTGTAGGAGGGAAGCTTATGATAAAGCTGTCTGATAAGGAGTGGATCGTGCTGGACGTGCTGTGGGAGACAGAGGGCGCGGCGCTGGGGGAAGTGACCCAGGCGCTCCAGGAGGAGACCGGCTGGAGCCGGAACACGGTGCTGACCTATCTGACCCGGATGGAGGCCAAGGGCTTGGTGTCCATCGACAAGGAGGGCTATCCCAGAAAATACCGGGCGGCGCTGAGCCGAGAGGACTGTCAGGCACAGGCCCGGGACAGCTTCCTTCAGAACGTGTACCGGGGCGCCACCAGTGATCTGGTGGCCGCCTTTTTGAAGGAGAAGTCTATATCCAGCCAGGAGCGGGCGGCCCTGCGCCGCCTGCTGGATGAGATGGAGGTGTGACCTATGACGGATATTTGGTCCTTTCTGCTCCAAACGCTGACAGCCTCCGGTGTGGCGGCGCTGCTGCTGATCCTCAAGGCCATGTTCCGGGATAAGCTGTCTCCACGTTGGCAGTTTGCCGCCTGGGGGGTGCTGGCTGTGGTCCTGCTGCTTCCGGCGGGGAGGGGAGGACGGTATACCCTGCTCAACTGGCCGTTCTATGTGGAACTGCTCCGTTCAGCCCTCACCGGGGAGTACGGGGCGCTGGCCCGGGTGACCGCCCCGGTCCCTCTCCCACAGGGGGCTGTGCCCCGGACTGCGGCGGATTGGCTGTTTGTCCTCTATCTGCTGGGGGCGGCGGTTTTACTGGCCCGGTATGTGCTCGCTTACATCCGCCTGTGTCAGGCTCTGGGCCGTGGAAGGGCCGTTGAGGACGGGCGGGTCCGGGCGGTGGCGGAGCGGTACAGCCTGTCCGTCTGCGCTGCGGTGGAGGTGGAGGGCCTGCCCTCGGCCTTCATCTGCGGGGTGTTCAAGCCCGTGCTGGCCCTGCCCGCCGGGACGGAGACCGACGAAAAGGTCATCCTCCACGAGCTGCTCCACCTGAGCTGTCACGACACCCTCTGGGGACTGGTAATCTGCTTCTTCCGGTGTGTCCACTGGTGCAACCCGCTCCTCTGGTATTGCGCCGACCGGGCGGGGAACGATTTGGAATCCCTGTGCGACCAGCGGGTGCTGGAGCGGCTGGAGGGGGAGGACCGGCGGGACTATGGCCGCATCCTCCTGGAGATGGCAGACGACAGGTATGCCCGGGTCCCAGGCACCTCCTCCATGGCCAACGGCGGGAAGAACATCCGCCGGAGGATCGAGGCCATCGCCCGGTTTAAAAAATACCCGGCGGGAATGGGACTGGTGTCGGTATGTGTGCTGCTGGTGTTGGCCACGCCTATGGTCATAGGGGTCCGGGCGGGAGTGGTGAATCATGGGCTGGCCGGTTTTGCCGCCGCCGACCTCGCCTACGCCCGGACAGTGCCCTGCACCACCTATGCCGGGGCTTTTGACACCTACGCCAAGGCGGTGATGACCTGGCGGCGGGATTACCGGGCCATGTGTACTCCGCTGTCGGAGCAGAACCAGCTGGCGGGGGAGGTGTGGCAGCTTTGGAAGGCCGATGCTCAGGAGGGGATTTTGAGCAACGTGAAAGGCTCCAGCGGCTACCAGCTCCGTAACCTGACACAGGTGGGAGAGGACGCCTATGAGGGACTGCTGGTGCTGGAGCTGCGCAATCCGCCGGGGCGCCCGCGGGCGGAGGACGATCCCTATATGTGGCTGGCCGTCCAGACTCTCCGGGCCGAGAAGGAGGGGGAACGCTGGGTGGTCATCCCCCAGGGAGCGTTTTGGGCGACCCAGGCCTATGGCTGGAGGAGCTGGCCCTCCAGCTGCGACGAGCTGCCCGCCTGGGAGTATGAGGCACGGTCTGGGGACTTCACCCTGCGGATGCGGCGGCAGACCTCCTCCGCTGTGGACAGCTATGTACAGGAGGACAACTGGATGTTTGGCTCCCAGTCGACTTTCAGCATGGTGCCCCAGCCGAACGGGACATTTGATACCTGGTATTATCAGCACCTGGAGGCGGACTATACCGGCAGCCCGGCGGACAAGGGGCGGTATACCAGCCTGGGGGCCTCCAGTCTCCCCGTCTGGGGGGAGGGGGAGCGGCCTGAGCCGGAGCCGCTGGCCCCGCCTGACGTGGTCCCGGATGCCATGGACTGGACCGGCAGCAGCAACCAGGGCAGCTCCTGGGCGAACACCACACTGCGGGACGGCTGGGAGAGCCCCGTCTTCCTGGGCGGGGGCGGCAGCACCGCAGGGGAGGACCCCTTTGACCACCCCAGCGCCTATGCGGTGAACCTCTATGTCAACGGAGAAAAGGCGGGGGCGCTGACCCTGCGCCCGGTGAAGGGAGGACTGGACCTTGACTGACAGAGAACAGCTGTGTGCGGGACTGTCCCAGGCCGTCTGGGGGTACTTCCTGCTCCACTTCAACTTTAACCTCAATTTTGATGCGGCGTCGATCAACATCCTGCCCAACTTCGTGGGGGCGCTGCTTCTGCTGTCCGCCGTCGGGAAGCTGTCGGCGGAGCGGCGGGACCTGCTTCTCCTGCGGCCCCTGTGCGTGCTGCTGGCGGTGTGGCACGGGGCGGACTGGGTGCTGGCTGTTTTAGGCAGCGGCCTGGAGGAGAGGGGGGGCAGCTTTTTGGGGATGCTGGTCACAGCGGCCGCCCTGTATTTCCATTTCCAGTTCCTCACCGATATGGCCGCCCTGGCGGAGAAGTATCAACCCGAGGGGGAGACCCTGGATCTGCGCTTCCGCCGCCGCCGGACGGCTCTGCTGGTGCTGACCACCGCCGCCAACCTGCTGAGCAGCATGGCGCAGCTCCTCCGGAGCGAGAGGCAGGCGGTGGTGCTGGCGGGGGCTGTCGTCTGTCTGGTAGTGGTCCTCCTGGTCCTGGTGGTGATGATTATGGTTTCCCTGTTTCAGCTGCGGCGGTATGCCGGAGAGAGTGGAGGGATGACGGCCGAGCCGCCACAATAATTCTTGCGTTTTCCCTCCCTCCTGTGGTAAAATAGGTCGAAATTGAATACACAGGAGGAAATGCCAATGAAACAGGACATGATTGTCGTACTGGATCTGGGCAGTGAGGAGAACCCCAAGATTGCCCGGGAAATTCGGGCTCTGGGGATCTACTCGGAAATCCATCCCCACGATATCACCCTGGCCCAGCTGAAGGCCCTGCCCAATGTGAAGGGGATCATCCTCAACGGCGGGCCCAACCGGGTGGTCGATGGAGTGGAGATCGATGTGGCCCAGGAGATTTATGACTGCGATATTCCCGCCCTGCTGGTGGACCATCGGGGGGACGACCCCTGGCCCGCCGATGACGGGGAGCGGGAGACCGCCCTGAAAAATTTCGTCTTTACCATCTGCGGGGCCGAGGCCAACTGGAACATGGAGAACTTCATCGCCGACCAGGTGGAGCTCATCCGCAATCAGGTGGGGGATAAGAAGGTGCTGCTGGCTCTGTCCGGCGGGGTGGACTCCTCGGTGGTGGCCGCTTTGCTCATTCGGGCCATCGGCAAGCAGCTGACCTGCGTTCACGTCAACCACGGCCTGTTGCGCAAGGGGGAGCCTGAACAGGTGGTAAAAGTATTTCGGGACGAGATGGACGCCAACCTCATCTATGTGGACGCGGTGGACCGCTTCCTGGACAAGCTGGCCGGGGTGGCCGAG